>JAIWNO010000051.1 GCA_020216785.1 Desulfomonile sp. | reverse complement strand
TCCGCCGGAACGCATTAAAGGGCCGCATCCGCGACGGGAGATGAATCCACCCTCCCGAACAAAACCTGCAGCCTCTTCCGCATCCGCGGCTCATCTCGATAAGCGCGATATCTCCGAATTCCGCCTCGGGTGAGAAAAGAACCGACACCGGCACCGGATCGTCGGCCCCGCGTCGTTTCGACGCATGAACCTGAGCGGGAAAACCCGGTTTGCGGTCAACCGAGGCTATTTGTCCATCTTCGCGATAGGTGAAGCTATATGCTGACGGAACGTACACCGACGGGAGCGCTGCCAGCCGCCGAAGCATTGACTCACGGTCCTGCCGCAAGTCCGGCGTCTCTGCCAACAGCTGGAACAGACCGTGTTCATCGCGGATAGCATCCTCAACCAATTCGCCGATGAATACCATGTCGAGAAAAGGCGCCAACGGCTCAGGATTCAACGATACAGCGACCCCGCCCGCGATGACGATGGGATGCTGGGGGCCGCGGTCCGCCTGAAACGGCGGAATGCCGGCCGTTGCAAGCGCGGCAGGCACTGCGGGTTCGTCGTTCTCAAATGGAACGCTGAACGCGATGATCGGGAAATCAGAAAGAGGTCGGCCCGTCTCCTCGGAGACGGGCATACGGCCTGCCCCGCGTCCCGCCGTGGGCGATTTGGGAAAGAAGAATCGTTCTGCAGCGAACGCGGGATGCTCGTTGAACCGCGCGTAGAGAAACTGAAAGCCGAGGTTGCCCATTCCCACGCGGTATGTGTTCGGGTACACAAGCGCCACGGGAATCGCGGACCCTCGCGGCTTCAGGATCGCTCCGTGCTCGACTTTTGGGGTCCGCAGATGAGTTTTCGGCATGGCCACACGGGAAGGAAAATACTTCTGTCCCGCTGCAGTATCACCCGGTAGGAATACTACTGCGGAATACGCACAGAGGGAATTGGAGAGCTAAAGCAGAACATGGTCTCACGCGCCCGTGAAGATATTCGACTTTGCCGCGTCCTCACGCAACCGTGCCGACCTCGGTGGGCTGAGCGTTCATATAGACCATCCTGATCCTCCGCGTGCCTTACGTGAACGTGAGGAGGATCATGATCAAACGAGCAGGTCCTGATTTTCGTCCCTTTCCATTCGGCGAGCAACGGCACCACACATACTCCGGAAGACCTGCAATGCCGATCATGGCGCCGAATTGCCGCGCAAGAACACTGTACCATAGGAGCGAAGGAGTCTCCATAGGTTCCACCGTCGATGGCAAAATCGAAAAGCAGGCGAAGTTCCCCGCGTTAAACGCGAGAGAATGTAAACACACCCCGTGGGCTGCGGTGACCGACAGGAACCGCATCGTTCGAGGTCCTTTGTCGACGGTGCGGTTCGTCAAGCTTACTTCATTCTATCCTGTCCCTCAATCCGCCTGCTTGCGCAAGAATGTAGGGATATCGAGGTCTTCCTCGTTTTCCACCGCGTAGTCTTCCACCACGGCGAGATGTCGGCTGTTCTTCTCCCGCCACGTACGTCGAATGAACGCGGGGATCTGCATGTCCTTGGGTTCTTCGGGCCGGTAGGTAATCGCCTCCTGCTTTTCGGACTCTTTCCAGGACGGTGCGCGGCTTGCGGCACGGCTCGGCAGTGAGCGCTCCTCGATCATCGGCCGGAGGTGCTCTTCGCGGCCAAAACCGGTCGCAATCACGGTGACATTTACTGCGTCGCCCATTTCTTCGTCGATCACCGCGCCGAAGATGATATTCGCATCGTCGTGCGCTTCGTTCTGGATGATAGAGACCGAGTCGTTGATTTCCGCCAGGGACATACTCGACGAGCCCGTGATGTTGATGAGCACTCCGCGAGCGCCCGAAATCGATATGTCCTCAAGCAACGGGCTGTTGATGGCAAGCCGGGTGGCTTCCTCGACACGGCCCTCACCGGCAGCGGAACCGGTGCCCATGAGCGCTACGCCCTTTTCCTGCATGATGGTCTTGACATCTGCGAAGTCGAGGTTGATCAGTCCGTTAACCGTCACGAGGTCCGCGATGCCCCGCACCCCTTGAAGGAGCACATCGTCGGCTTTTCTGAAGGCCTCGAGGAAGCTGATGTCCTTCTTCAACGAGAGGAGGCGCTGGTTCGGGATTACGATGAGGCTGTCCACTTCCCGGCGGAGCTGCTCAATACCTTCCTCGGCCTGCCTCATGCGCTTCTTGCCTTCAAAGAGGAACGGCTTGGTCACTACAGCGACCGTAAGCGCTCCCACTTCCTGGCGGGCAACGCGTGCGATCACCGGCGCAGCGCCGGTACCGGTCCCGCCGCCGAGGCCCGCGGTGATAAAGACCATGTCCGATCCGTCGAGCAGCTCTCGGACAGCTTCATAATCCTCATTCGCAGCCATGCGTCCCACTTCGGGGTCTGCTCCTGCGCCGAGGCCTTTGGTAGTCTGCGAGCCTATCTGGAGGCGCCTGTCCGCGAGGTTATGGTGCAGGGCCTGAGCGTCGGTATTGGCTGCAACGAACTCCACACCACTGAGGCTCGACCGGATCATGTTGTTGATCGCGTTGCCTCCGCCGCCACCCACGCCGATCACTCGAATGACAACGTTGCGATCGGATTCTGTTTCAAAGTCTAGCATTCGCGGAACCTCCAAGGAGAGTGATCATCGCCCGAACGACCCGAAATCGGCCGCGGAGCCTTCGACACCACCCAATCCATCACAGGAGTACTATGGTGATGGTACGGGAAGCCTCTCCGTCAAAAGAGAGCGGTCTCCCGCACGCGCGTTCATGATGAAATCTAAAATGCCTCTGCGAACCACTGGCGCATCTTTCCTACGACGCGGTTGAACATTCCTACGTCGTGGTATGAGGATACGAGCGGGACGTTCTGGTTGCGCGCTCCCCAAAGCGCCAAGCCCACGCCGGTTGCATACACCGGAGAGTTTACGATGTCCACCAAGCCGCTGATCCCAATAGGGTAGCCGATGCGCACCGGCATATCGAAAATCTGCTCAGCCAGCTCCGCGACCCCCTGGATAGCTACAGTCCCGCCGGTCAACACCATGCCCGAAGCGATCGATTCCAGCAGGCCGTATTTTTCCAGTTCCCGGCGCACGAGGCCGAAGATCTCTTCAAGTCTCGGCTCTGCGATATCGGCGAGGACCGACCGCGAAAGCATGCGGGGCTGCCGTCCGCCTACGCCGGGCACAGGTA
The DNA here is from genome assembly GCA_020216785.1 of Desulfomonile sp. Classification (GTDB taxonomy): domain Bacteria; phylum Desulfobacterota; class Desulfomonilia; order Desulfomonilales; family Desulfomonilaceae; genus JAIWNO01. Next base: position 6,811 of record JAIWNO010000051.1, on the reverse strand, counting down.
TCGTCTCATCCCCGGTAACCAGCGCACCGAGCGCGCATCCGTACCGGCGCTTGATCTTTTCTGCTTCCGCCATAGGCGTGCGGAGCCCCACAGCGATGTCGTTGGTAAGTTGGTCTCCGCCGACCGAGATCACGGAAGTGTGCCGTATTGCGCCCTCCGCAAACATGGCCAGGTCCGTAGTCCCGCCGCCCACGTCCACAAGCGCCACGCCCAATTCCTTCTCGTCGGGTGAAAGCACCGCTTCGGACGCGGCCATCTGTTGAAGCACCAGGTCCTCGACTTTCAGGCCGCTCCGGTGCGCACATCGGATGATGTTCTGCGCGGCGCTCACCGCGCCCGTGACGATGTGGACCTTCGCCTCCAGGCGTACGCCCGCCATGCCGATGGGTTCTCTGATACCCTCCTGGTCGTCGACCATGAATTCCTGCGGCAGGATATGGATCACCTCGCGATCCATGGGGATGGCCACGGCTCTCGCGGCGTCGATAACGCGCTCGACGTCTACGGCGGTCACTTCACGGTTTTTGATGGCAATGACCCCGTGAGAGTTGATGCCTTTAATGTGGCCCCCCGAAATCCCTGCGAAGACGCTATCGATCTGGCATCCAGCCATCAGCTCCGCATCTTCGACCGCCTTGCGAATGCTTGCCACAGTGTGATCGATGTTGACCACGACGCCTTTGCGAAGACCTCGTGACGGCGCGGTCCCCACTCCGATAATGTCCACCATGCCGTCCTGGTTGATCTCGCCGATGATCGCACAGATCTTGGTCGTTCCCACATCCAGACCGCAGATGGTGTTGTCGTTTCTTGCCATTTCCTACCCCTGAGCCGGTGCCCGACCAGGCCGGACGAGCGCACGATCCTCGTAATCGAGATCGATGAATCGGGCGTTATTCCATTCTCCCCGGTGGGTCAAGAACCTTTTGAGTCGCTCGTAGCGATTCAGCTTCCGGTCGAAGTTTTCCCTGCCCAGAACAAGTGTTCGGCCGGAACTTGTGAGAATGCTCAATCCTTCGTTGAGGTCGATATGAATCTCCGCTATCTCGCTCCGATCCAGGCCGAATCCGCTCCGGTCCAACGTATCCATGAGCGTCAATCCCAGGCGGATCATCTCGCTCACTTCAGAGGCGTTGGATTCCAGGTTCTCAGCGTTCACTCCCGTGAAAAGCGGATAGTTTACGTGATCGCCCGGAAGGAGGCGAGTGAAAAACTGCGCCTGCTCATCCACGTAATAGAGCTTTCCCGCCGCGAGAATGGCTCGTGGTGTTCTTTCTTCAATTTCCACGTTGATTCTGCCGGGGAATCGCCGATACACCGTCGCGGAGCGAATCCAAGGATGACGTTTGAGCCGCTCGGCCACATCGCCGAGGCTTACCGTGAGCAGGTTGATGCCGCCTTCGAGCTGAGAAGCTTCAATTACTTCTTCCCGGGAGAGGCGCCGATTCCCGTTTACGCCGACCTGCTGCAGGTTGAAGTACGGCAGGTGGAGAAAGACAATATAGAGCAATAGGAGTCCCAGTGCTCCATTAACCGCTATCCCGCCCGTGAGGACCCACTTGAGTATCACGCGATTGCGCTTGCGGGCTTCCACGGCATCCTTGGGTCTCGGGTCCGGACCGCCTGCACGTATTTTGTTCTTTCGGCGCAACCTAAACATTGGCCGGCCCTTCTCCGATGACACGCACCTCCAGTTCGAGATTGATATCGTGCGCATCCTTCACCCGCCGGCGTATCAACTCCACGAGAGCCAGCACATCAGAGGCGGTAGCAGACCCACGGTTCACAATGAAATTGGCATGTACTTCAGATACCACAGCGTCCCCGACGCTCATGCCTTTAAGTCCCAGCCGGTCGATGATCGCTCCCGCAGGATTGTCAGGTGACGGATTCTTAAAGACACATCCCGCGCTCGGCTGCCGCCACGGCTGAGTGGCGCGTCTGCGCTCCATCGCTGCGCTGAGTGCTTTCCTGACCGATGCCCGGTCCCCTCGGACGAGCCTCACGGTGCCTTCCACGACCGTTGCATCCGCCGGTAATTCCATCGAGCGGTAACTGAAATGAATATCGCCCGTTTCGAGAACGAGTTCCTTCCCTCTTCCGTCCAGAAGCCTTACCCGCACCAGCGCGTCACCAAGGGAGACTCCTCCCGTCCCCGCGTTGGTCGCCACCGCTCCACCGAACGACCCTGGGATACCGCACAAGGCTTCGATCCCTGTGAGCCCATCGCGAGCAGCGCGGCCCACCACCAGCGGCAGCGGAGCCCCTGCAGCGGCGGTGATTCGCACATGGTCCGCCCCGTTGCGCTCTATGGTCAGGCCTTTCATGGCGACGGTGCGAATGACTACTCCCCGAAACCCTGCGTCCTGAAAAAGCACATTGGTGCCGGACCCGAGAAGGACATGCGGGACATTCAGCTCGTGCAGGCGCCGGATCAGAACGGCAAGTTCGTGAGCGCTTTCGGGCTCGGCTAACACGTCCGCAGGCCCGCCGATTCTGAAGGAAGTGTAATGGCTCAGCGGCGGCTTCGCTATGACACGTCCTTTGATGATCGCGCGAATTTCGGCGATGAGAGCGGCGGAACGCGTTGTCATCCGCGTGCCTCCTTCGCACGAAGCGCCTTGAGTATCTCGGGCCCAAGTTGCGTGACGTTGCCTGCACCGAGCGTGATGATCATGTCACCCGGCTCCAACTCTTCCGCTACACGTGCAGGGATTGCGTCGCGATCGGGTACAAATCGGGCCTTCTTGTGCCCTCGGGCGCGGATACCTTCATAGAGCGCCTGTCCGGTGACACCGTCGATTGGTTTCTCGCTCGCGGGGTAAATGTCCATCACATAGAGGATGTCCACGTCGAGGAAAGCAGTGAGGAATTCATCGAACAGTGCCTGGGTGCGGCTGTAACGATGCGGCTGGAACAGCACCGCGATCCTTCCCTGGGACACCTGACGCGCCGCAAGCAGCACAGCCCGAATCTCGGTGGGATGGTGGCCGTAGTCGTCGATCACCGTCACTCCCGCGGCCCTACCCTTCACAGTAAACCGCCGCTGCACCCCCGGAAACGAGTCGAGCGCTTCTTTGACCTGGGCAAACTGCACTTCAAAAACGTCCGCCACAGCGATTGCGGCCAGCGCGTTGACCACGTTATGGCTCCCCGGCATGGGAAGGCGTATTTCTCCCAGAAATCGATCTTCCTTGAACACGGACACTATGGACAGGTCCCGTTCGAAGCGGGGTTTATATCCGCGGATCACCGCCTGAGAGCTGAGCCCGTATGTAATGAACCGCTTCTTGATCGACGGGATGATCTTCTGGACCTCAGGATCATCCAGACACACGATCGCGTACCCGTAGAAGGGCAGCCGGTTGATGAACTCGAGGAAAGCGCTTCGGATCTCTTGCATCGACCGGTAGCAATCAAGGTGCTCCAAGTCCATGTTCGTCACGACCGCAAGACTGGGGAACAGCTTGAGGAACGATCGGTCGGATTCGTCGGCTTCCGCGACAAGCAAGTTTCCCGCTCCGAGCTTCGCTCCGCCGCCAAGTACATCGAGCTTGCCGCCGATCACGACGGTTGGCTCAAGACCCGCATGGGAAAGGACCGAAGCGATCATGGACGTGGTGGTGGTCTTGCCGTGCATGCCCGCCACCGCAACGGACGTTTGCATCCGCATCAGCTCGGCCAGCATCTCAGCCCTCGGGATCACCGGGATTCGGCGCTCCCGGGCGGCAACCAGTTCCGGATTGTCGTCAGGCACTGCCGATGAAAACACCACCACATCGGCCTTTTCGAGATGGTCCCGGTGGTGGCCGATCCAGATCCGGGCACCGAGTGATTCCAGACGCCGCGTGCCCGCGGACTCAGCGAGATCCGACCCGCTCACGTGGAAACCGAGCGCGAGGAGGATCTCCGCGATGCCGCTCATCCCGACACCGCCGATGCCCACAAAATGGACGTCACGCACCCGCTGGAACAGCGTCCCGATCAATCGCCGCTCCTTTCGGCCTTGAGGAGATCCCGCGCGATGACCTCCGCAGCGTTGGGGCGGCCCGCACGGCGGGATTTCTCGGCCATTGCACGGAGCGCATCACGGTCGTTCATCAGAGACCGGACCTCATTCATGAGCGCGCCATTCTTCAGGTTCTCTTCCCGCACAATTCGCACCGCTCCTTGTTTTTCCAGTACCGCAGCGTTCTTTGCCTGATGGTCGCCGATCGCGTAAGGATACGGAACCACAACCGCGGGCTTGCCGAGTGCGGTGATCTCCGCGAGCGAGCTTGCACCGGCCCGGCAAACCACGAGGTCGGCCCACCGGTATGCCGCGCCCATCTCATCGATGAAATCCCGCACGTCCGCCTCGATTCCGGCCTCCTCGTACATTTGCCGGACTTCGTCAACAAAAGCCTTGCCGGTCTGGTGCATGACCGCGACTCGATCAGGGGCGGCAGCAAGCACGTCCAGATTCCCCGCGACCGCGTGATTGATGCTGCGTGCGCCTTGAGAGCCGCCGAACACAAGGAGATGAAACCGGTCATCCTTGATCTCAGGGACCGTGCTGTGGAGGAGGTCCGCTCGCACGGGATTGCCGGCAAGAATCGTCTTTTCCGGAGACGGAGTGGGCTCGGTATGCTCCCATGCCACAAATACGCGGCCTACAAACCGCGATAGGATCCTGTTGGTGGTTCCCATCACGGAGTTCTGCTCCTGAATTGCGGCGGGTATTCTCATGAGGATAGCTGCGGCCAGCGTCGGAGCCGATGCGTACCCGCCCACGCCCAACACCACATGCGGCTTGAATTCGCGCAGAATCCTGATTGACTCCAACACACCCTTCGGTAGCTCGACGGCACCTCGCAGCTTGTTGAGAAAGCCGGTCCCTCTCAACCCTCTGGCGGTTATGAACCGAATGGGGAATTCGGTTTGGGGAACAATGCGAGCCTCGATGCCTTGTTCGGTACCCACAAAGAGCACTTGGCTTTCCGGAGCGAGCGCGGTCACTGCCCGTGCGATCGAGAGCGCCGGAAAAAGGTGCCCGCCGGTGCCGCCGCCTGCAACGATCAGTCTCATGGCCGATTCCTCTTCCGTTCGGACTCCGCGTTCCGAGCTATAGCCATGAGTATCCCCAACCCCGCGAGGCTCATGACCAGCGAGGAGCCGCCCAGCGAAACGAGCGGCAGCGGGAGCCCTTTAGTGGGGACCATCCCCATGCATACCGCCATGTTTATCGTGGCCTGAAGCCCGACCAGCGTCGTGATCCCGAACGCGAGCAGCTTCTGGAACATATCCGCGGATCGGATCGCCACCACGAGCCCGCGACAGACCAGAACGTAGAACAAGAGAATTAGCAGTATTACCCCGGCCAGTCCCAACTCTTCGCCCACCACGGCAAATATGAAATCGGTATGCGGTTGGGGCAGGTAGAAGAGCTTCTGAATGCCCTTGCCGACGCCGACCCCCCAGATTCCGCCGCACCCGAAGGCTACGAGGCTCTGGATGACCTGGAAGCCGCCTTGCAGCGGATCGCCCCAGGGATCGAGAAAACTCTTGAGTCGCAACAGACGATACGGGGCGCTGATGGCAACCTGAAGAAGGAAAGGCAAACAGAGGACGAGACTGGCCAGCAGGTGCTGCAGCCTCACCCCCGCGATGAAGAGCATGAGGAACCCCACTGCGGTGATGATCACCGCACTGCCGAAGTCCGGCTGGAACAGCACCAAAGCGACGACAAAGCCGATGACGAGGACGTTGGGCAGAAAACCGACGGCAAAGTCCTTCAAGTTGTCGCCCTTTTTGGCAATGGACCCCGCGAGAAACATGATCATCCCGAACTTGGCGAACTCCGACGGCTGGACATAAAACCCGAACGGCAATCTGATCCATCGGCTGGAGCCGCCCAACTCCACCCCGATGCCGGGAATGAACACGAGCGTGAGACCGAAAAGTCCGGCAAGCATCATCGGTCCCGCAGCCTTGCGCCAACATGCGGGATTGACAATGGAAAACAGATACATGACGCCAAGCCCGATCACCATGGCAAGGCCTTGTTTCTTGGTGTAGTAGAACCCGTCACTGAACTTCTCCGCGGCGATGATGTACCCCGCAGATGTCACCATCACCATCCCAACAGCCAGGATCAGCGCCACCGCCGTCAGGATAATCGGGTCCGGACCGAGCCCTCGCCGGAGGACATTTCCGACGCCTGCCGCTTGGGCCCTGATCGCTTCCACCGTCACAAATGCCTCCTGGATTGGTCTCATGCCGACATGTGCTCAACCAAATCACATCGGCGTCGTCCAAAATCTTCCCTGTCCCCTTTTACAAAAGGGAGACCCACATTCCCCCTTTGATAAAGGGGGATGAGGGGGACCTTTCTGAATCAGTTTCCTGCGAATCGTCTCATTGGCACCTACATGCCCGCGCCTTGGCCTGAGGAGCGCCGCGCGGCTAGCGCAGCTTCACCGTGCTCACTGCGATGAGAGCAAGGATCACGGAAATAATCCAGAACCTCACAATAACCTTCGGCTCCGCCCATCCCTTCAGCTCGAAGTGGTGATGCAGCGGCGCCATGTTGAAGATGCGTTTGCCGGTCGCCTTAAACGAGGCCACCTGCAAAATGACCGAAACCGCCTCCAGGACGAAAACCCCGCCGGCAATAGCCAGCAAAATCTCATGCTTGGTCACGACCGCCACAGATCCAAGCAAGCCGCCGAGCGAAAGGGAACCCACGTCACCCATAAAGATTTCGGCTGGATACGAGTTGTACCAAAGAAACCCCATACCGGCCCCGAGCATCGCGCCGCATACCACCGCA
>JAIWNO010000050.1 GCA_020216785.1 Desulfomonile sp. | reverse complement strand
AGTTCTCCGGCGCCGGCGACGTATGAGATTTGCAGGTATTGGGCGAGCTTCAGGTGACCGGTCATGTACGCAAAAATCAGGAACGTGGCTCCGCAGATCATCACCGGACCAATCGCGAGCCCGTCCAGCCCGTCAGTAAGGTTCACGGCATTAGATGCCCCGGCAATGACCAAAGCGGCGAATGGGACGTACCAGATGCCAAGATCCGGTTGCACGTTCTTGAAGAATGGTACTGCAAGAGTTGTCTTGAATGACGGGTCCCACCAAAGGAAGAACCCGACGGCAGCGCCGACAATGATCTGCAAGCCGAGTTTTGCCTTGCCCGACAGTCCTTTGTGACTCTTGCGAATGTACTTAAGGTAGTCGTCATAAAAGCCGATTGCGCCGTAGAGGAGCATGACGCCCAGAACAATCCAGAAATAGAGGTTATCCAGGCGCGTCCAGAGCAGGCATGAAAAAGCCATGGCGAACAGGATCAGTGCTCCGCCCATCGTCGGCGTGCCGCTCTTGGTAAGGTGAGACTGAGGACCGTCGTCCCGAATATTTTGGCCGATTTGCAGTTCCCGCAGATAATCTATCAGCGGTCTTCCCAACAGGAACGTAATAATGAGGGCCGTGAGCGTGGCCATGATCGCCCTGAAGGAGATGTACCTGAATACATTAAAAAGAATCAGATGAGAGCTTAATGGAAAGAGCAAGTGATAAAGCACCGCCTAGTTCTCCTTCACTATCCGGTCTGCGATGTTCTCCATCTTCATTGCCCTGGATCCTTTCACCAGGATTACGCTGAATGCCCCGAGTTCCGGGGCGATGATCTTCCAAGCTTCGTCGTGATCCGCCGCAAGAGCCACTTCGCGTGCGTCGCGCCCGACCTTGCCGAACCCGTCGGCGAACGCGGAGCCAAAGGAACCGACGAACACCACACGATGCACCCCAAGTTCCGCGGCCAAACGGCCCATCTCCGCGTGGAGCGCCTCCGTCTGGTCCCCCAATTCCATCATCGTACCAAGGACAGCCAAAGTCCTTCTGCCGGAACCTCTTCCCGTGAGCACATTCAGCGCGGCCGCGACGGACTGGGGGTTCGCGTTGTAGCAGTCACGCAAAAGAACGCGGCCGCCCGGCAGTGCGACCGTCTCCATCCGTCCGGACGGCGCGGTGAATTCCGCGAGCGCTCGCGCTACATCTTCGAGGTTCACGCCGATCGAGATCACTGCCGCTGCGGCTGCAAGAGCATTTACCACGTTGTGGCGGCCGGGAACTCGTATGCTTACATCAATCTCTCCGCCGGACGTAATCATCCGGAATTGCGTCTCGTCCCCGAGCATCCTTACGTTTTTTGCGCGAAAGTCTCCCTGGTCAAAACCGAACCGGACCACCCGACATTGTGCGGTCTTGGCGTGATGCTCGATATATGGATTGTCCGCGGGGAGCACCGCGGTCCCGGAAGGACGCAACCCACGAACAAGCTTGAATTTTTCCTTGGCCACGCCCTCCACGGAGCCAAGCCCTTCCAGATGTACCGGCCCTACGGTGGTGATAACGGCTACGTTCGGCAAAGCGGCCCGAGCGAGATAGTCCATTTCGCCTACTGTGTTGATGCCTGCCTCTACAACCGCAGCCGTGTGCCGGGAACTCAGATTGAGCACCGTCATAGGCAGGCCCACCATGTTGTTGAAATTAGCCTGTGAAACCAGGGGACGATGCGACCGTCCCAGGACGGCCGCAATCATCTCCTTGACGGTGGTTTTGCCCGAGGAGCCTGTAACCGCGATCAGGGGAGGTGAGTATATGGAACGGTGGGCTGATGCAAGGTCGGACAAAGCATGAAGGGTGTCCTGAACCTGGATCAGGACAGAGTTGGGGGGATTGATGTGGATGCCCCTGCAGGCATCGCGGTTCACCAGGCTGCCTCGAGCGCCGGCTTCCAGGGCCGGCAAGAGAAAGTCATGACCGTCGAAGTTCGGCCCTGTAAGCGGCACGAACAGGTCGTCGTCCTTGATGTCGCGCGAATCGGTGGAAATGCCACTGAATCGTGCTTTGGGATCTCCCCTCAAGAGGGTTCCCTTGCATGCGGCAACAATGTCTGCCGCGATGTATGGCCCGGAGTCGGCTCTCACGTTGCGCCCCTCCCCGGGTGCCGTTCCGCGTTGGCGAGCGCAAGCGCCCGCAGCTCTTCCCGCACCACTTGGCGGTCGTCAAAGGGATAACGTATTCCGCCGATTTCCTGATAGGTTTCGTGGCCTTTCCCGGCAATAAGGAGTACATTATCCTGTTCGAGGTTTCTCACGGCCCACGCGATCGCATCTCGCCGATCAGGAATTGCCCTGTAGAAACCTTTTCGCAAAGGCGAGCCATTCAGGCTCTCGGGCCATTCTTCGTAGCCCGCGGCCCGCACGCCTTCCACCGTCTGCGCAATGATCGTCAACGGGTCTTCGCTCCGGGGATTGTCCGACGTCACCACGACAAAGTCGCTTCCATACGCGGCTTCCATTCCCATGAGCGGGCGCTTGGTCTTGTCGCGGTCGCCGCCGCATCCCATGATCGTCACGATGCGGCCCCTACGAAGGCCATTCAATGCGGCAAGCACATTCTTCAGCGCTTCGGGAGTGTGCGCGTAATCGACGAACACGGCCCCGCGATCCGACGGAATGCGCTCAAGCCGGCCGGGAACAACGTCAGTTGCCGCAATTCCTTCTTGAATCGCCCGGCGGTCGATGCCGAGCACCTCCGCAACCGCGACGGCCGCGAGAATATTGAGCAGATTGAACGGCCCCGCGAGTCGGGAACTTATCAACAACAGGCCTGATCGCGTATGGACCTCTGCAGAAATGCCCTGTTCGGTCAACGACGCGGATGATGGAAAAACGTTGCAATCAGCGGTCGTGCCGTACGTGATGACCGGCAGGCATTGAATCTCGTTCGCAAGCCTCCGGCCGTACAAATCGTCCGCGTTCACAACAGCGTTCACAGGCCTTTTCGACGAGGCCGGCAACAGCTGGGTGAAGAGTTTTCGCTTAGCCTGATAATAGTCCTCAAGGTCACGGTGAAAATCCAAATGGTCCTGGCTAAGGTTGGTGAAGACGCCCACATCGAAGTGGCAGCCGTCAAGCCGGTACAGATGGAGACCATGCGACGACGCTTCGATCATAGCGTGAGTCACGCCCTCGCGAATCATATCTGCAAAGATGGCTTGCAGCTCAGACGCTTCTGGTGTAGTCCTTCCTGCGTCGGTTTCTTTCTCGCCCCACCGGTACGTTACCGTGCCCACCACGCCGGGATTACCCCCCGCGCATCGGACGATGGACTCAAGGAGATACGTAAGCGTCGTCTTGCCGTTTGTGCCGGTGATGCCGACGAGGATAAGCTTCTTCGTCGGGTCGCCGTTGACCAGCGCGGAGATCACGCTCAGGGCTCGCCGAGCGTCAGGCACGGTAATCCAAGGAACGTACGGAGCGTCGATGTTTCGTGGACGTTCAGCAACTATGACCGCAGCGGCATTGCGGATCGCGTCCCCGGCATAATCACAACCGTCCACCCGACTGCCGGGTATTGCCACGAACGCCCACCCTGGAGCCACACGACGGCTGTCGTGCGTAACTCCGGAGATTCGGACCTTCGGATCACCGTCAGCTGTTGACCGCTCCAAAGCGGCAAGGATTTGTGCCAGGGTTACCGTCACGACGACTGTCCTTTGAACAAGACTTCCAACACTGAGCCCTCTTTAAACAACTCACCGGGTTTGGGACTCTGCCCGACGGCCAAACCTGCGCCGTTGAATGCCGCATCACACTTGATGCGTCCGCAAACGTCCAAGACCTGACGCATGGTCATGCCCTTCAGGTCGGGCACAATCCACTCTCCCTCGCGAGGCCCTCGCCGGAGCTTGATGCTCCTGGATCGCGTTGTGTCCATTGCCGAGGTGTCGGGATCAGCAGACGCCATGAGCCGGGGAGTTTCCACCGTGCCGCCACCGTAGAGTGCCACAATGCCTTGAGCGATCCTTCGGAACACCGGCGCTGCAATCTTGCCGCCGGTCTTCTGAGGGCCGACAGGCTCATCGAGCATCACGAAAATCACCAACCGTGGTTTGGTGCTCATGACCGCGCCGATGAACGATGCAATGTACTTGTCCTTGGAATAGCCGCCTGCCGGGTCGGCCTTCTGCGCGGTACCCGTCTTGCCGATGATGTCCACGCCCGGAATTGCAGCGCTCCTGCCGGTACCCCGCTCGACGACCTCGCGGAGTATTCGCACAAGCTCCTCCGACGTGGCAGGCTTGATAACCTCGCGAACAGGGACACGTCGGTTTTCGCGAATGGTCTCGCCGAAGCCGGCGGCCATTTTCCACATCAGGTGCGGTCGATAGAGGGTCCCTCCGTTCACGGCCGCGGCAAAGGCGGCTGCCAGTTGCACCGCGTTCACCGTGACCCCCTGTCCGAATGCGATGTTCGCTTTGGTGAGCGCTGACCATCTACCCGGCAGCGGAACCAGCCCAGCGCGTTCGCCGGGAAGGTCCACGCCCGAGGCGGACCCGAATCCGAAGCTCGTCAGCACTCGGTAAAACTCGCTTTTGGTCAGCTTCTCCGACACCTGTACCGCGCCGATATTGCTTGAATGGACTATCACATCCTCGAAGCTCAGCCGGCTATGCGGCGTAACATCGTGAATCTCGTGGCCTTTGTACACCATTCGCCCTTTGTAGCAATTAAACGTCTCGTGCGGGTCTGCTTTTGCCAAGTCGAGCGCGGCTGCGGCCAAAAACACCTTGAAAGTGGAGCCCGGCTCAAACGCATCGGACACGCAGCGATTCCTTCTCACGTCGGGTGCGGTCCTCTCAAATACGTTGAGGTTGTACGTGGGCCGCACCGCCATCGCAAGGATCTGGCCGGAGTCCGCGTCCATTACCAATGCCGATCCGCTTTGAGCCTGCTCTTTGCGGACAGCGTCGTCCAATTCCTTCTCCGCGATGTACTGGATGTTTCGGTCCAACGTAAGATGCAGGTCACGACGTCCCGGACCTCGCTGCACGGAGGCGAACATCACGGGTCTGCCCAGAGCGTCGCTCTGCGCGGTAACGGGCAATGGGTCGGTCCTCAGGTCTTCATCGTAGTGGAATTCCAGTCCTTCCAGTCCCTTCGAATCAATCCCCGCGAAGCCGATCGCGTGCGCTGCCAGGCTTCTCAGAGGATAAAACCGTCGAAACTCAGTCACACTGAACACGCCTTTCAGGCCTGCCAGCTTTACTTTGCCCGCCACGAGCGGCGATACCCTTCGCCGTATCCACACGAACGCGCGATCTTCGACAAGCTTGTCGAGCACTTCTTTCTGATCCAGTTCAAGAATTTCTGCAAGGGCTCGCGCAGTGGCCGCCTTGTCCACAACGTCGCGAGGGCTTGCGCAAATCGAGTTCACTTCGAGGCTTGCGGCCAGTTGCTCGCCGTCTCTGTCAAAGATCATCCCGCGCCGCGCCTCGAGATGGAGCACTCGAGTGCGCGCCTTCTCCGCTTTTTTTTTGAGCACGTCCGCATCCGTGACGTGGAGCCGGTACGCACGCACCATCAGCAGCATCGCGCCGAGTGCGAATACCGCGGCCACGAGCACGATTCGGAACGTCACCCAGTTGACGGGCTTCCGGCTACGGTACATGGACCACCTTCCCCATATCGGGAAACACCAGCCCGGCGCGCTCCCGCGCCTGTTTTTCCAGATCAGCGGGATTCTGAAGGGATGAGATTTCGACCAGCAACTCCCGTTTTCGGTTCTTCAGCGCGTTATTCACTTTCTCTTTATCTGCGATCTCGTACCCGATCTCCACGAGTTGCATCCGGGTCCACACGTAAAAGAGCCCTCCAGATAACAGGAGAGCGACCAACCCCAACGCCAACAGCGCGCCGGCGCGGCCGGTGCGCGGATTGCGGAGCGCAAAGCCAAAAAGTTCGGACGCATAGGAGCGAACGATCGAAGTCACCTGTTTTATCCGTGCCATCGTTACGGCTCCTGCCGTAGGGTCGTCGCGGCTTCAAGGACCCTCATCTTCGCGGATCGCGCTCGCGGATTCCGGTGGACTTCATCGGCTGAAGGTCTGACCGGCCGCGGGGTTACCACCGCCCAGTTCAGAGGGTCCTTCTTCTTCTCCTGAAAAGATCTTTTCACGAGTCGGTCTTCCAAAGAATGGTACGAAACCACGCAGAGGCGACCGCCCGGTTTGAGAAGCCTCGGGATCTTGGCGAGCCCGCGCTCGATGTTGTCCAATTCTCTGTTCACCGCTATGCGCAAGGCTTGGAATGTGCGGGTTGCGGGATGGATCCTGGCCTCGCGCCGAGGCACGAGCCGCGCGACCAGGCCCGCAAGATCCGCAGTCGTGCCGAGTGTTCCGCGGCAGCGTGCCTCAACGAGCCCTCGGGCTATCCTTCGTGAGTATCGTTCCTCACCGTACTCCGCAATAATCCGTTCAAGCTCCTTCGCGTCGACCGTGTTGAGGAACTCGGAGAGAGCCGGCCCGGAACCTGTATCGAACCTCATGTCCAAAGGCCCCTCCAGAGCGAAACTGAAACCGCGCTCCGGGTCCTCCAGTTGGTCTGATGAGAGGCCAAGATCGAGGACCGCGCCGTCAACGCGATCAATCCCAAGCTCAGCAAGAACATCAGGCGCATCCTGAAAGCCTGCGTGGCGGCCGGTAAACCGCGTTCCGAACCTTGCAAGCCGCTGTCCCGCGCGCTCAACTGCCGCGGAATCCAGATCCAAACCCACCACAATTCCGTCCGGTTCGGACGCAGTGAGTATTGCTTCCGCGTACCCGCCGGCCCCGAGCGTCCCATCCAGGTAAGTCCCTCCGGACCGCGGCCTGAGCGCATCGAGCATCTCGTGGAGTAGTACGGGCACATGCACGCGCGCTCCCCTTGGTTGTGACAGCCGCCCCACACAAGTCGCCCTATCGTGACCCCGCCGTTTCCTGGGATGCTTCGGCGGCAACATGGGTCGGGGATAAAGAACAGCGGGTTCCAGCCGACCCGGCCTGGATTTATCACGAGCCATTCTGCCGGAAGACTCTATAGAACCAATAACTTCTGAAGTCAAGCTCTTTCTGACTTTAGGATAAGTTGATTAATTGGCTGAATAACTACAGTATATCCGTTATTTGATAGGACACTCCTCCGAGCGCTTTGTTCCCGGATGGCGTTTGAGGTTGTGTAAATGGCCGGTTGCATTCCTGCCGTTTTTTGGGTTGACGAGATTGACCGGCGAGCATAAACTGTAAATGTGCCGAAGTGGTGGAATTTGGTAGACACACCATCTTGAGGGGGTGGCGGGTTAACGCCCGTGCCGGTTCGAGTCCGGCCTTCGGCACCAGACAGATCAAGCGGCCCGACTCCCTGGTCGGGTTTTTTTGTGCACAAGAACGGAGGCGTGTTATGTCAGCCACTGTCAGCGTGCTCAGTTGGAATGTTAATGGAATACGGGCGGTGTACAAGAAGGGCTTCCTGGAATGGCTCCAACAGGAGGCGCCGGACGTGCTCTGCATTCAAGAGACCAAAGCAAGGGCCGATCAACTGCCGGAGGACCTGATCAATCCGCCCGGATACCGGACCTTCTGGAGCGCTGCAGAAAAAAAAGGGTACAGCGGCGTTGCCGTGTTTACGAAGATTAAGCCCACAGCGGTGACTACCTCCCTCGGCATCGACCGGTTCGACGCGGAGGGACGATTCATCAGGATCGACTTCGCGGATTTCACTCTCTTTAACGTCTATTTTCCCAACGGAAAGAGAGACCGGGAGCGCTTGGATTTCAAACTGACCTTCTACGACGCGTTCTTCGACATGATCGAAAAGCTCCGAAAGACCAACAATCGCTTGATGTTCTGTGGCGACCTGAACACCGCACATAACGAGATCGACCTGGCCCGGCCGAAAGAAAACGAAACCGTCTCGGGGTTCCTCCCCATCGAGCGCCGCTGGATCGACAAGGTTGTTGCGCACGGTCATGTGGACACCTTCCGACACTTTCATCCCGAGAAGATCCAATACACGTGGTGGGACCTCAAGACCCGCGCGCGTGAGCGGAATATCGGCTGGCGCCTGGACTACGTTTTTGTTACCCGGGAATTACTTCCTTCTGTAAAGAGCGCGTTCATTCTTACGGAAGTTCTGGGATCCGACCACTGTCCGGTAGGTCTCAAGCTCGAGCAGAAGGTAAACAGGTAACTTTAAGGAGGACGGCTTCTTCCCTTCACCCCGCGGGGCTTGCCGTCCGGAGCGGAAGAGGTATGACAGCCGGATTTCGCAGTGTCACAACAGCCGGTTTCAACCAAATGAGCCGCCCCGGCCGACAACCGGTAAGCGAGAGAAGGTCAAATCAGACCGGGGATTTTCGTCCCGTGCTCGGAGGGTCGGATCATGTTCAGCGCGTGTTTGTACACGAGCATCACATCCTCCTCATTCTCGACGATGATACAGAAGCTGTCGAAACTCCTGATGAACCCCCTGATCGTCTCACCCGATTGAAGCGACACGACCACCTGAATCCTGGCTTTGCGCACCTGATTCAGAAACTGATCTTGAATATTAAAGTGGGTTTTTGCCATCTTCCGTGCCCCCGCAAACTCATCCCCCGTGTATGCGCGTCCTACACGGCCGCCCTCGGGGGTAAAGCCCTGGGTCTTCATGTTACCTCTCCAGGAAATGATCAACCATCAACCTGACCCCCGCCAAGTCGGCGGGGTCACACCACACAGCCTCGGGTTCGGAACGAAACCAGGTGAGCTGCCTCTTCGCATAGCGTCGCGTATCCCGCTTCATCAACCTGATTGCCTCGTCTACCGGGATTTCGCCCGCAAGAACCATCCCAGCATGGCGATATCCGATCGACTGCATTGCCTTGAGGTTACGGGAATATCCGAGACGCGTCAAGTAGCTTACCTCTTCGAGTAATCCATCCTTCATCATTCTGTCAACTCGCCTGTCTATGCGTTCGTACAGAATTGCGCGATCCACATGAAGAACTATAAATAGTACTTGGTACGGACGGTCTCTGAAGCCGTGATTTCGCGTGAGCGCCGAAAAGCGCATTCTTGTAAGCTCGAAAACCTCAAGCGCCCGGATGACCCGCGCGAGGTTCGCCGGAGGTATTTCAGCAGCCGCCTCGGGGTCCACCTGTTGCAAGAGCGCATGGAGCGCACCTGCACCTTCCCGTTTCTCTTTAGCCCGCAGACGCGTCCGCAACCCCTCGTCGGATGGCGGCACGTCTATTATGCCGCCCAGGAGCAACCGAAGGTACAGTCCTGTTCCTCCGACCACCACCGGCACCCGGCCCCTGTCGGAAACATCACGGATGCATTGACGCGCGAGCCTCACATAATCTCCTGCGGAGAAGTCTTCATCGGGATCGCAAATGTCGATCATGTGGTGCGGTACAATGGAGCGTTCCTCGGGAGTCGGTTTCGCCGATCCGATATCCATCTGGCGATAAATCTGTATCGAATCCGCAGAAACGATTTCGCCGCGGCAATGCAGGGCAATCTCGATGCCGGCCGCGGTCTTGCCCGTAGCTGTCGGTCCTGCAATGATTACGATGCGGGGTCTGGACTCCGCCACGCGAGAACCTCAGAAAAAGGCGTTTATTAAAGAGATTGAGACCCTACGTTTACCGATCGCGATCGCGAGCCTCGGATAGGAGCGGGTCTGAGACCTGCACCTACAAGGCATGTCGCCTCGGTCCATGCCTCACCCTGTCTGGAGCTGGGAGGCTGGATATCTATGGATCGAACCACGATACTTAATTGTGCGAGCCGGTTGGTATTGTCTCTGGGCAACCTATACCGGCCTTCACAGCTATTTCCGAGAAGACAGGCATCTTACCTGTCACAGCTTTCGAGAATGGATTCTCGGACGGGCGGCAGAGCCTGCCCCGGACTTGATCCGGGATGCCGGTCCCACTATTCCTGTTGGAAATACGTTACTTCATTCCTGCAATGAAGCAGTCATGCGTGAGCATGAAGCCGTTC
>JAIWNO010000049.1 GCA_020216785.1 Desulfomonile sp. | reverse complement strand
CATTCCCAAAAATAGTCCGATAATTCCAGTTTGTATTTTATCTTAGCACTTCTTCGAGGAAAGGCCACACCGGTCGCCATGCATTATGCGTCTACGAATCGCGCTTGGGCGCGGTGCGGGTTTTTCGGTCCTCCGTCTTCAAAACGCGGTAGGGGCAACCCCGGATCAAGTCCGGGGAAGACCCCCGCGTGCCTGCCCTCTTTCAACCGAGCATAGAATTTTGGGGGCCCATCCCGTGATCTGCTCGCGATGTTCCCTTCAGTCGCATTTTAAATCTTGTGAGGAGCCGCGGATTAGGCCTCGGACGAGACTTCGTTCGCGATAATCTCCGCGATGGTGCGCGATGGGGCTCGACGCCCCGCTGTCCGAACCGCCTTGATCTCGATTTCGGCCATGTCCCGGTAAAACGGAGTGCGATCAATGCGCAGATGTGGATACAAGGGAAGAATCTCGGCTTCGTACCGCGGACAGCCGCCGGCCTCACGGGTGGTGCCGTCCGGCCGCCGGAATTGGTGGGGAATCCCCGCAAGACGGCAAATCATGGGACGGTAATCATACACCGAGCAAAGGCCATTAACATTAAGCACGCACGGGGCGTTCCTGTACCCGGGCCCCGCGGGATCGTCCGACTTGGCAGCTAATACAACCATGGAACGTTGTATGACGTCGAAGCGTTGCCGGGGTTCCAGCATTTCGACGCCTTTGAGCAGGTAGGCTGTTTCGACAAACGTGTGGAGAGTCAGGTCCACCGTGCAGCATTTTTCCCCGTCGCACCCGTGGCACGAGAATCCTACCTGCTCGGCGGCCTGACTATATGAAGAGTCGATTCTTCGGTACAGCTCCTCGAGCGGGAGCATCAATTCATCTCCAGGGAACATCCCTCGTCAGGCCCAGGAGATGGCCTCTTCGGGGCATGTGTCGATCGCTTCTTGAATTTCGTCTTCTGAAGAGGTGCAAGGATCCTTCACCATCGCCTTCTCGGTCTCTTCATTAAGCTGAAAGCATCCTTCCGCGATCGCTTCGCAAGTGCCGCATCCGGTGCACTTCTCTTCATCCACAACCGGTCTCTTTGCCATAGCTTCTCCTTTCCGAAAGGTCAGTGAAATCATGGGTGACAACAGTATCGCCCGAGCATTACACTGTCCGGTCCGCGGAGTCAACCCCAAAGTGAGGTGCAAAGCAACGATTCAGCTACGTGCGGGGGGAAAGCATTAAAATCTGCAATCCACCCTCCCAGGGAAGGAGGACTGATAAATCCTGAATCTTTCCTCGCATGCATTGAATCTCTACCGGCCCTTCAGGCGTCGCTTGACCCTTGCAATATACCATATTAAAATAACATTTCGTTTTCCCGGACCTCCGAGGTCTGAGCTCTCATGAGCAACACAGACGATCGGATGCTCGAGCTATGAATGTACGGCTGCCCGCAATCTTGTTCATCTGTATGCTCCTTTCCTGGGGGGTGGCTGCCATAGCCGCGCCGAAGCTCTGCGATCCTGCGGCGGAGCGCCTCTTTGTCGAGGGTAAGAAGCTCTATGACTCAGGACAACCTGCACGCGCGGTCGGTATTTGGGAAAAAGTGCTTGATGACAATATCTTAGGGCCCGTCGCGACCATCCTCTCCGCACGAGCGTGCAGGGGCCTCGGTAATCCTGAGCTTGAGGAGAGTCTGCTCAAAGACCTGCTCAAGAAACATCCTGACAGTCCGTACCGACGCACGGCTCGGGACGCGCTCGTGGACGCCCTCGCCGCTCAGGGCAAGGCCGAAGCAAGGACCTTTCTTCAGGAAATCATCAAGACAGCCCCGAAAGAGGAACAGCCTGCGCTCACCCTTCGCGCGGCCCGTTTGGAGAGGCGACTCGGAAATGATACCGCATCCGCGGACTTCTACCGTCGCATTATGCTCTCCCACCCTGCGTCGGTAGAGGGCCTGGCGGCGTCCGAAGAATTGACGAAACTCGTCTTTCTCGGCAAAGTACCGACTCCGACGTTCTCGGACCATGAACAGCTCTCGCGAGCGGACGCTCTTTTTAAGAGTGGGCGCTTCGACCTGGCCATCGATATCTACCGCACTCTGCTCAAGAAGACGCCGTCGGATACCGCGCTTTCGCTTAAGGTCGCGCGATGCCTGTATAAAAACCGCCGCAATCGTGAAGCGGTGCAGCAGTTGAAGAAGCTCCTCGACGGAACGCTGCCGGACAAGGAGCGCATGGAAGCGACGCACCTGCTCAGCTTCGTGTATTGGCGGCTCGATATGGGAAAGGATTTCGAGGAGGTTTCCCAGCGTATTATCGACAAGGGCCCACCGGAGATGAAGCGCAAAGCGCTCTTCAATCTCGGGGCCTATCACCTTGAGCGGCATCGTCTCGATCAGGCCGAAACATTCTTCAAGCGTTTCATCAAAGCCGGACCGGACCGTTCCGGCAAGGTCAACGCGATGTGGAAGATCGCGTGGATCAAGTATTCCAGGAAGCAGTACAGCGACGCGGCAACCGCGTTCCGCGCGGCGGGGAACGAATCTTCGGGCGGGAAACTCCAGGCGCCGGGCAAGTACTGGCAGGCTCGATCGCTCATGCTCTCCAACCGGGCTCAAGAGGCTCAGCCAATCCTCAAAGAGATCGCGCGAAGTCGGCCCTTTGACTACTACGGCCTTGAAGCGGCGCGGCTCCTCAAGAGCATGGGCGTTACGCCGGAGCGCACGAGCGCAGAAAAGCCCTTCCCGGACCTCAACCTCACGGAACAACAACGCTCTCACCCCTTTGTGGCCGCAGCGGAAAAGCTTATGGAACACGGACTCCACGAGTTCGCTCTTCTCAATCTGGAGGCGTTGCCGAGTTCAATGAAGAGCGCGCCGGCAGTGGCGTTCCTCCGGGCAAAAGCAGCCCATGGAGCGCATCAATATCGTCGGGCCTACGAAGTGCTCGCAGCGGAATTCGCCGGCTTTCTGGATACCCCACGACCGACGGCCCCTAAAGAATTCATCGAGATCGCGTTCCCGCGCGTCCATGCGAGCCACACGTTCCGCAATGCCGCAAGGCATTCGGTGGACCCGTACTTGGTATGGGCCGTAATCCGCCAGGAAAGCATGTACGACGAGTGCGCGGTGTCGCCGGCCGGAGCGCTGGGGCTCATGCAAGTTACGCCGGTGGCTTCGGGCTTGGTCAAGAGCAACGAACGCGTCCCCGCGTCGGTGATCGCCAAGATCATGGACCCAAAGCAGAATATCGCTTTCGGCATCAACGTCCTGGCAAAGAACCTGCGCTCTTTCAAAGGAGACCTCGTTCCGGCAATCGCCTCGTACAATGCCGATATAAGAAAAGTGAAGGATTGGGTGCGTCGAAATGGTAAGATGCAACAGGATGAGTTCATTGAGAGCATCCCTTACTTGGAAACGAGGCTGTATGTGAAGAAAGTCCTCGCAGGATATCGCACCTACTCATACCTTCACACAAAGAAGGATATAGCGGGCTTCTGGTAATTCATGGAGCACACATGCCGGATTCGACCGACGGTCAGGAGCAGACATTCGATGTCACGCCCTATTTGAGGCTCGTCATCGACAAGGAAGGACATTGGTTCCAAAACGGGGCCGAGATCATCCACCGAGAGGTGTACCTCGCCTTTTGCCGCGCGCTGGAGAAGACCGCGGAGGGTGAGTACCGCATCAGGATCGGGCAAGAAGTTTGCCGAGTTGAAGTGGAAGACGCGCCGTTTGTGGTTCGCAGTATACTCGACGACGAAAACGGAAGACTATACATGCTGCTGAACGATGAGACCATCGAAGCATTCCACCCTGACAAGTTCTGGATCGGCCCCGATAACATTCCGTACGCGAAGGTGAAAGAGTGCCGATTTCACGCTCGACTCTCGAGACCCGCCTATTACGAACTCGCCAAACATCTCACTGTTGACGATGACGACAACGCCTTCTTTGTCGCGAATGGACTTCAGGTCCCGATCGGAAAGACCGCAGGATCGCGGGACGCGACCAAGGGGTGAGCGGCGGACACCGGGAAAACTCAGCCTGAGAATTACATGTAGCCGCGATTCACGGGCCCCACTTTAGCGTGCACGGCATTCGCACAGAAACGGCGCGGGACCTTCCGGGCGCACAACCTTACCGGTAAAAGCGTGCGCTTAGCGAGTCGAATTCAATCCCGGAGTCGGGACGGGCTTCTTGGCTACCGGCGCAACGTGCTTGCCCCGCGGCGGACAGCAAAGGGGAGGACAATAAGGCGGCGGAGGTGGGCCATAGGTGAGAAAGTGGGGTGGGATACGAGATGGGAACATCGGCGCCTCGCAAAGGAAGTACCAGACCCCTTGCTCCTTGAAAGCCATGACCGTAGGGTCGAGAGGCGGCATTGGCGGGCGCGCGGGTCCTCCAGCCTGGGCGGTCCCGCTGAGCGCGACAGCAATTAATAAAATAATAGAAATATATACAATATGTTGTTTTTGCATCAAAGACCTCGTCTATGATATCGCTGGATGTATTAGCAATTATATCAGAAATATCTCAAATTGACAAGTTCCGCTCTCGCAAGTTCCTTCATGGCACTTCTCATTTTTTTCTGGTAACCAAGCGCAAACGATACTATTACTCTCGGTCGTCCATGTCGCGTGAGCCGGCTCAGCCGTGCGCCCTTGTGCTTGGAACCATGAATAGGATACTTCTCAACATTCTCGTCATTGCAGGCGCTTTCCTTTCCTCCGCGGTGCCGGTCCCCGGAACGGAAAACAAAACCACGGGCCCGGCAAGAGACATTTCGCTCGAAGACAACTGCCCCGAATCCGTTTGGGAGGCGCGACGTTCGGCCGTAATCGACGCATCGGAATTCAGACGGACTCACCCCGCGGGGACGTGGACGGGTTTTATCCATCTGTATCGATCAAAACACGAATCCTGCCCGCTCCATATCCGCCGCGCTTATCTGGAAGAGGCTCGAAGCATTATCGAAGCAGCGCCTGAGCGCCTTCGCCGGCAGATACCCCGCCGATGACTCCGAACGGCGCTCCTGTTCAGGGACAGCAGACGGAGTCCCGGTTCATTGAGGAAGAACGATGAGCTTGATTAACACAATATCATTCATGACGCGCTCCGAGGACACAGCGATGTACGGGGAATGCAGTAGCCGCCGGATGACTGCCCAAGGCGCCAAAAAGGCACAGCTTTGCATGACGGTGCGCAGATTCGGAGCACTCTTCGCATTGATTGGAGCGCTTGTCTTGTGGGCTGCCTGCATACCGGCGCCGGCTGCCGAACCGGGGCTTGGAGTTGCGCCCACATCATCCGGCCTTATCAAACCAGTAATACCTCAGGATGCGGGGGAGACCGAGTCGCCGGTGCGTCCCGCTTTTTCAGCACCCGCGGCAAGGGAGGTTGCGAGCCTGCAACGAGGCAGCGATTCAGGGCAACACTCCTGGGAAGATGAAAAGGTTAAGAGCGCAGCGCTCCATATCGCCAAAACGGTCCCCAATGTCCGGAAGATCCAGATGTGCTACGCCGTGGAGGAGGACGAATGGTGGGTGTCGTTGTACGACGACATTGGGTTGGCTGTCGATGTCAAGCAGTTCGTCTGGAACCGGGAGCTGGAGATTCTCGAGCCGTTCCTCGTCCAAAAGCGTATTCCGCGCGGGCAATTGGATGAACACCTCTCCCGCAAGACTCCGGACCGAGCGTGTGAGGTCATCGACCTTCGTTCGCCCGGTGCGAGTCGGTAGCGAGATAACCTTGTCCCGCGTCATGGGTGGGGACTTTACCTCTTAAGCTACTTCTTAGTGCGGGAATATCCTTGGCAGGCGCACGCCGAACCGATCTCTCTCTGGATCGCGAAATTGCCGTGAGTTCATCGGAAAGACGCGGTATAGTAATCTGACATACTTATCCGATGGGTGAGGGAAGAGTGGGTAAAGCAGCTGTTAATGCCAAAGAATTCATTAACGACATACGGGCCGGGATGAGCGACGATGAACTCATGCGCAAGCACGGCCTTACCGGCAGACAGTTCCGAGCGGTCTGTCAGACCTTGTTGGATGCAGGCAAACTCCAGCCGTCAGATCTGGAGGAACCGCCACCGATGCGGGATCTTACCTTTGGAGTGGCATCCACCTGCAGGTACTGCGGGGCCATGAAACTCGCGGATTCCGGGGAGTGCCCCGAGTGCGGGCAAGCCACGAATGTCGTTACGACGTCCGGGCAATTGGACCTCGACACCTTTCATGAGACCGACACTTCGACCGCCGCCGCGGATGACGAAGGCAAGCGAGAGCCTCTCGAAGTGCCGGATGAAATCGAGCCGGCACCCAGAATCAGCCAATCGCAGCCACGCGTTCAGTCCACGGAGGCACCCGAGCCCGAAGCGGTCGCGACGCCCGTCGGAGGCGTCTTCGCGGACAAGCCGGCGGCACCGTCGGCTGTTCGCCGCCTTCTCGTCCTCGCAGCAGCCGTCACGCTCCCGGTGGTGGTAATCCTCCTGGCCTCAGGCTGGTACCTGGGAGTTATCACTCTTCCATTCGACCAGGGAGCCGATGTGGTTGTCGCACCGGCAAGGAATGCACCGGTACCCGCACTCCAAGCGAAGAAACAACAGAAAATAGCCCCCGAGAAGCCTGCCCTGCCGCCGGCAGCGACCAAACAAGACAGTGTACCCTCAACACCGCCACAGACAGCGAAGGCCCTGACGCCGACGACGCCTCAGCATCCAGCACCCAAAGCCGGCCCCATACCGGGACCTGCTCCGGTTGCGAATTCCAAGCCTTTCCAGGAGGTACCAGCCGGGGCTTCGAAGCAACCTGACGCTCCTCCTCCTGCGCCGGCAGAGGCAGCGACTCCGCAGCCGGCCGCCGAGCCCAAGGCTGTCCCCGCCGCCTCGCCACCAGATCCAAAGGCCACACCAATAGCGGCGGATCTCGAAAAGCCTCGGGCGGCACAAGCATCTCGAGCACCCGAACCCGCACGGGTGGCTACTCCTCAGCGTCCAGAAACATTGATCGCGGCCGTTAGAAAGCGCGATCGCAACGCGGTTCGTCAACTCCTCGACGAAGGAGCGGATATCAACGCTCCTGATGAGGACGGCGTTACCCCTTGCATGCAGGCCGCAGTCCAGGGCGATGCGGAGCTGGTTGAGCTTCTTCTTCAGCGGGGCGCGGATGTAAACCGAAAAGACGCCATGGGATCGACCGCGCTGAGTCTTGCTATTGAAGGCGGCAATCCCCGTGTGGTTAAGGCGCTTCTCGCGCGGGATCGCGCCAGGGGGTCTGTTGAGCTTATTGAAGCATCACGCAGCGGACGCGGCGACGTGGTTAAGGTGCTTCTCCAGGGCGGCGCCAATGCAAATGCCCAGGACGAACAGGGCAACACCCTTCTCATGCTCGCAGCGGGTGCAGGCGACCTCCCATTGGTGAAGATGCTCCTCGAGCGCGGTGCCGATGTCAACGCGCGCAACCACCAAGGTGTCACGGCCCTCGCATGGGCGTATTCTTCGCCCCTTTCAGAGGGGGTACCGCTGAAGGCGCGGCGTGAGATTGTGAGACTTCTCAAGCAGTACGGCGGGAAACCCGGAGCGCCGGGGAGCGCGCAACAGTGACGATCGCTCGCAGGGCAGCGGCAATACTTTAACAACCAACCTTAATTAATTGGAATGTTATGCTATTTAATTGACATGCATTTCGCGCTATGCTAATTTGGGGCCTATCGTGACGCCGCTCCGGCAGTCTCACAGAACACCATGAGAGAGGCTCCCATGAGGTCAATCGTAGGCGGGTGCATCCCCGTCCTCGTCCTGGTAATGATCCTTGCAGTAAATCCGCCGGCCTGTGGGGCTTCGGGGCCCGGTATCATCACGGACGTCCGGGTAAGCCGCGATTTGAAACGGATTGTTATCCACTCCCAGGGTGATGTGCCCGAGCCTGCCGTGTACAAACCGACAAAGCCATCGACACTCGTGCTGGATTTCGGTAAAGCGGTCCCAGCGCAAAAGCTCGGCCGCATGAAGCTCGCCGGCAATCGGATTCGGGAAATCAAGATCGACCGAGTGGGAACCGGAACTCGCGTGACCGTTGATTTCGGCGGCCACGCGGTCCCGCCCTATCGCGTACGAAAGATCGAGGACTGCTTCCTCGTGTTTCTCGGCGAGTTCAAGCTCTCTCCGGAAAGTATTGCCGAAGGCCACGTGCACCGCGAAACTTCAAAGGTCCGACAGGTCGGGGGTTCGGGCTCGCGCTGGGTAGCCGCGCCGGCCGCGTCCGGGCCGGCGAAGCTCATGATCAAAGCAGCACATGCCCAAGGCAATGAGATTGAAGTAGACGTCGCTGACCGAAGATTCCCCGAGAAGGTCTATCGCATCCGACTGGACGTGGACCTGAGCAGTCCGGCACTTGATGCCGCAGAAATCATTCCACTGCCGCAGAAGGAACGCTCCGCAAGTCGCGGTGGCCGCTGAAGCCGATTTGCCTTCAGAGACGCGAGATGACCGGCACAGGGCTTGCTCCATTAATCAACCGAGCGTTGTCAAATTACATCCGCGGGCGTTTTTCCGAAACGGCACGCCGCGAGCGCACGACATAATTAGGACTGACTTTTGTCAAGGCCGAGTGATATGATGCGAGGAGCGGATGTTGCCGTTGGGGGACTCAAACGTACGATACGATCGAATGGAAGGTAGAATTCCTGTACGGTGTCAAGGAGCGGTATACGGCCTTCGTCCGAGCTGACCGGCGCCGCGCAAGCGGACCAAGGAGAGTGGTATGGCGAAAAGAACGGTCAACGCGAAGGAAGTGGTAAGAGACGTTCGAGCCGGCATGGACGATACCGGACTCATAGAGAAATACGGCCTCTCGCCGGAGTGGCTTCCGATCATGTTCTCGAAGCTCGTAGATGCGGGGCTCATCACACGTGCCGAACTGGACCAGCGGCTTCACTCCTCGGAATGGTCTCACCTTATTGACACCGGTGATCTGAGCGAACTCGAGGAAACCACCCACATCGATGAATTCGAGAAGACCGTTGACCTAAGGGAGCTTGAGCGTGCCGAATTGTTCGAGGAAAGCGACAAACTTCCCCCGTCTCCGCCTTATCCTCTTGTGAAGAAAAGGCCCAAACCCGTCGTACAACCTCAGGCCGATCCCGCATCCGACACGACCACAGGAAGCATGGCTCAACGGCAGTTACTTGTCGACATCCGCAAAGGAATGCATTACCACACGCTCATGCAAAAGTACCGGCTCTCGGAGGAAGATCTCCGCAATCGCGTGAACCGGCTCGTAGCAACCGGGCGTCTCTCTCGATCCGAATTGGACCACTGGAGCCCACTTTCGCAGCCGTCACTGCTGGTGGAAACCCAAAGCTTGAAGGATGAGCCCACAGCCACTGTAGACCTGAGTCGATTCGTCGAAAGGAAATCCCAGCCCGATTCGGCCGCCAAAGCGCATTCATCCGCCCCGGCGGTTGCGCAGGCGCCCCAAGCCCCGGCAATCCCCGAAGATGTCATTAACGCGCTCAATGATTTCACGCGGTGGTGGACGCGAAAGCAAAGTGAATTGCCGGCGAGCCGTCCGATTTTCAAACGTGCCAACCTTGTGACGCGGAACATCCGGCTCAGCGAAGACCTTCTGGAAGCAGCGCAAGCCAAAGCCGGTCGGGAAGCGGCCAGGACCGGCGGCGACTTGAATTCGCTGATTGAATTCCTTCTCTGGGAGTTTCTCGATCGAGACCCGAGATTTGTACAGTAATTCGATGTACTATGGACAGGGGCGTAGCTCGCTCTCATGAGTCATCCATAGAGCGACAAACGCGGATAAGCACTTGGAGGGACAACGATGTCGCCTGATCCAAAGCCCGTCAGCCTCAAGCCGACTTTCATGGAGAAAATCCCCATGAGTGTTGATCCCAACGCGCGCTACATTGAAATATCTATTTGTTATCATTCATAATTGCCTCATTCATCTTTCGAGTGATCCAGGATCGTGGAGGGGCTGCCTGAGTCGAATTGGCTGCGCCCACGGT
>JAIWNO010000048.1 GCA_020216785.1 Desulfomonile sp. | reverse complement strand
CAGAGAAGGAGGGCCAAGAGCATGGTAGGGTCTTCCGGAATTGTTTCAAAAAAGGCTGCGCCTTTCTTCAGCCTCCGTTCCAAAATGCTTGTCGGCTTTGGTTCGATTTTTGTTGCGGTTTATCTCTTGCTCGTCGTGCTGTGGATGTTCGGGATACCGTTTACCGAATACGGAGGGCTCTACGCTCAGGAACAAAATCAGGTGCTCAACGAGTTAAGCCTTGTTGCCGACCTGAAAAAGGAGCGTATGGAACTGTGGCTGAATGAGCGTAAGACCAACGCGGCAGCGTTGGCTCATAACAGGGTTGTATGGGGGTCGTTAAAGGACCTTACCGTCCTATCCGGCGAATCCGGCGCCGGCACCGCTGACAGTGATATTCAGCGTCTACATGAGACCATCCTGGAGCGGTTCAAGCAAATAACCTCTCTCTATAAGGCATACTGGAAGATCCAGGCGACCGATCCCAAAACAGGGCGGGTGATGATCTCCACGGACCCTGAGGATATTGGCAAGGACGTTTCCCACTGGCGCTCTTTCAGAAAGGCCCTCGAACTCCCGAACCAGGTCGCGGTGTCCGTCGAGAAGCACCGCCCCGACAACAGGACCTGCCTTGTCATTTCACATGCAATCGAAGACCTGTCGGGAGAAGCCGCCCCACAGCGCAACATCGTGGGAGTGCTCGCGATGCACATCGACACCGAGGTATTCCTCCGACCGCTTTTCTACACAGGCGCGGGGCTCGGTAAAACAGATGATGTGGTCCTTGTGGATAAAGACGCGCGCATCCTTGTGACCCTGAAATATCCCCTCGCCGACGGCTCGGCGGCAAAAACCCTCGAACATAAAATCACGGCCCGGCCGGCGTTGCTGGCATCTCAAGGCTATGAGGGGACTATCGCTGGGAAAGATTATCGTGGAGTACCGGTCCTCGCGGCGTACCGACACATAAACGTCGGCCCCGATGAGGGCTGGGGTCTGGTGGTAAAACGGGACCAAGCAGAGGTGTTTGCCCCTCTTCACAGAATGCTTGCCCAGACAGCGGCTGCTGCGGTGTTCGGCATGGTCTTGGGCGGAATTCTCATCCTACTTATCAGTACACGGGTCTCCCGGCCAATCGAAGACCTCAGCCATGCTGCCGAGGAAATTGAGGCGGGCAATCTGGAGGCACGTGCTGCGATAAGCCGGCGCGACGAAGTCGGTCGTCTGGCGGCAACGTTCAACTCAATGGCGGAGCGCATCCAGCATTGGCACGAAGACCTCCAAGAGCAGGTCCAAGTCCGCACGGCCCAGTTGCATGACACAAACGAGTCGCTGGTGGCTGAAATCAAACGACGGGCGCGCCTGGAGGAGTCATTGGTGAGGGCGAACCGCGCACTGAAGATCTTGAGCGACTGCAATCAGGCGCTCATCAGGGCGAAAGACGAACAGTCGCTGGTAAATCGGATCTGCCAAGTGATTGTCGACGTCGGCGGGTTCGCGGCCGCGTGGATTACCTACGCAGGCGAAAGCGCAGTTTGGGGCATCTGCGCGCTGCCCGATACGAAAAAACTTCCTGCAGTTGCGGAAGCCGACAGGGGCCTCAAGGCGGCGCGGGAAGCGATCGCAACCGGCGAGCCGGCGATTGCGGTTGTCGAGCCTGCAATCGATGCCGAGGGCAAATCCGGGCCGCCGATTACGGGCATGTGGCTGGGTCTTCCCATCAAGATCGAAGAGCGCACCATTGCCGCCCTCGTGATATTGTCCATAGATCACGAAGGATTTGAGAGGGGTGAGAAGCAACTTATTCCGGAACTTACCGAGGACATAGCGTACGGGATCGCGTCTCTTCGTTTGAAGGAGCGGCTCATGGAGAGCGAGATGCGCTTCCGCTCGCTCTTTGATGCAGCGGGAGATTGCATTTACATCCTCGAAGCGGAGGGCCCCAACGAGGGCCGAATAATCATGGCAAACCGCACCGCGGCCGAGCAGCACGGGTATACCATGGAGGAGCTTACCCGACTCTCCATCAGGGACCTTGATACGCCTGCATCCGCACTTGAGCAACCCAAACGGCACCAGAGGTGCCTCAGCGGAGAGACAGTC
This sequence comes from Desulfomonile sp., assembly GCA_020216785.1. GTDB lineage: Bacteria > Desulfobacterota > Desulfomonilia > Desulfomonilales > Desulfomonilaceae > JAIWNO01. The sequence goes on along the minus strand of JAIWNO010000048.1, from coordinate 7,918 downwards.
AGGGAGCGCGCCGAGCACCGTCGCAAGGACGGGACGGTCTTTCCGGTGGAGATCAACGCGCGCCTCATAGAGCTGGGCGGACACAAGTACATACTCGCCATTGACCGGGACATCACCGAACAGGAACTGTCCCGGGCTGCGCTCAGTGAGTCTGAGGAGCGTCTTCGCGCTATAGTCGACTCCTCTCCGGTGGGGATTCGGGTCGTTCAGGACGGGCGGTACGTGTACGCCAACCCAGCGTTCGTCCGGTTATTCGGTTACGAGAGCGCGGACTCGATTATCGGACTACCTCTGGAAGCCCTATATGCTCCGGAAGAGCATGCTCGAATCCAACGCAGATCTGCGGACCGCAAGGCAGGCGGTAAGGTTGAGACCCATTACGAAGCCATAGGAATCAAGGCCGACGGGCAGCCCTTCGACATGGAGGTCTGGACCTCCCGCATCACATACGAAGGAAAACCCGCCGCGCTCGGCTTCGTCCTGGACATAAGCGAGCCCAAGTCGCTGCGGTCGCAGCTCATCCAGGCTCAGAAGCTGGAAGCCATCGGGACGCTTGCCGGAGGTATCGCGCATGATTTCAACAACATCCTCACGGTCATCCTCGGGTACGGCGAAATCCTCCTTGCAGAGAAGAAGTTCGGAGACCCGGACCGAGAAGACTTGGAAAGGATTGTTCACGCAGCGCAGAGCGGCGCGGACCTGGTGCGGATGCTCCTCACGTTCAGTCGGCGAATTGAGCCGCAGCTCAGACCGGTAGACCTCAACCACCTCTTGGAGCATGTCAAGAAGATGCTTTCACGCATGGTCCCGAAGATGATCGACATTGAATTGCGGCCGGCAGAGAGGCTTGAAGCGGTACACGCCGACCCTGCGCAGGTCGAGCAGGTCCTGGTCAACCTCGCGGTAAACGCGCGGGATGCAATGCCTGACGGAGGTCGGTTTACAATCGAGACCCGCAGCGTAACTCTCGACGATGAGTACTGCGGTACTCACGTGGGCGTGACCCCTGGCCGGTACGTGATGCTGGCCGTCTCAGACACCGGACATGGCATGGATCGCGAGACATTGGCCCATATATTTGAGCCGTTCTTCACCACCAAAGAAGCCGGGCGCGGTACCGGCCTCGGGCTTTCCATGGTTTACGGCATCGTGAAGCAACACCGCGGACACATCACGTGCTACAGCGAACCGGGGGTTGGAACAGAATTCAAGGTCTATTTCCCCGCCTTGGAAGAGCCGGCGGCGTCCGGGGAAAAAGCGCCCGAGGCGCAGCTGCCCAGCAGTGGGAGCGAGACGGTGCTCCTTGTGGACGATGAGGGGTCCATACGGGAACTCGGCACGAAGATCCTTCGTCACGCGGGTTACGAAGTGCTCACCGCGGCCAATGGACGGGAAGCTGTCGAAATCTATCACCGGGACCGAAGCCGGATCGCCTTGGTGGTCCTGGACCTGATTATGCCTGAAATGGGCGGCAGGCAATGTCTGGAACAGCTCCTCGTGATCGATCCTCGGGTGAAAGTAATTATCGCAAGCGGGTACACGGCGAATGGTCCACTCAAGACCGTTATCAAGAGTGGTGCTCGAAGTCACGTCCGCAAGCCTTACAACATGAAGGAATTCCTTGAAACAGTGCGGAAAGTGCTCGATGAAAAGTGAACATGTCGGCCACGGCTCGCGAACCGGCATGGATGCCGGCTCAACTATGTGTAGCGGTCCCTGATTATTGGGCCGGTCTCGAAAGTGATAATGGATCGAACAAGAGGTGATTTCTGCCGAATCCGTATCGGAACGACAGGGAGGAGAATTCCGGCACCCGCTCTATTTGAGCAATCGTCAGGTTTCAAGGGGAAGGAGTGGAGGTAATCTTCCGTTTGCATTGCGGACACTGGAGGTACTCGCCGTCCTTCTTGCTGTGGCGCTCTTCCATGATCGGAGAATCGCACGAAGGGTTCTCACAGGGCACATTCACGGGTCGGTTCCACAGCGAGTAGTCGCAGGCCGGGTACCGGCTGCACGAAAAGAAGACTTTTCCTCTTCTTGAACGACGTTGTACGAGTTCTCCCTCGCGGCATTTCGGGCAGCTCACCCCGGTGGAGAGCGGCCGGGCCGTCTTGCACTCAGGATAACGGGAGCACGACAAAAACCGGCCCGTGCGACCCTCCCGAATTACCATCATCGCGCCGCAGGCCGGGCATGCCTGATCGGTTGGAATCGGCTCTTTTGCCGGGGCCGGCTCCCCTCCCACGTTGCGTGTGTATCCGCATTCAGGGTAGTCCGAGCAGCCCAGGAACAGTCCGTATCGACCCGACCGGAGAGACAGCTTCTTGCCGCACTCGGGACACGGTTCATCGGTTGGGATGCCTTCCCGCTTTATACTTCTCATACGCTGTTTGGCTTCGGCCAGAGATGACTTGAACGGCTCATAGAAGCCCCGGAGCGTCTGGACCCAGGATGCGTCCCCTTCCTCGATCCGGTCGAGGGAGGACTCCATTTGGGCCGTGAATCCCGTATCCAGCAGCTTGGGGAAGCTCTCCTGGAGCAGCCGGGAAATGATCCGGCCCAGTGTGGTCGGCCGGAATTTTTTATCTACGATCTCCACGTACTTGCGTTTCTCGATGGTGGTCACGATGTCCGCGTACGTGGAGGGCCGTCCGATGCCCAGTTCCTCCAGCTCCTTGATGAGCGAGGCTTCGTTGAACGGTGGAGGGGGCTGGGTGAAGTGCTGTCGGGGGGTGAGACTGTTCAGTCGAAGTATTTGGCCTTTTTCGAGTGGCGGAAGCTCTCGGTTTTCGTCATCTTTGTCGCCATTCGTGGAATCGGAAGGCTCATCTTGCCGGTAGACCTTGAAAAATCCGTCAAAGCGCATCACCGACCCTGTGACGCGAAAGAGAAGTTCGCCGTTTCGGATGTCGGCAGTTGTACGGTCAAACACCGCGGGCGCCATTTGACTGGCCACGAATCGGTTCCAAATCAGCCCGTACAGGGCCAACTGATCGCGATCCAAATATGTGGCGACCTTTTCCGGCGGGAGGTCCATTGATGTAGGCCGAATGGCTTCATGTGCCTCCTGAGCGGCTTTGCCGACCTTGTAGGAATGGGGACGCTCCGGCAGGTACTTCGCGCCGAATACCGCCTTGATATACTTTCTCACCGCGTCCAGCGCCTCGGGAGCAACGCGGGGGGAGTCGGTCCTCATATAGGTAATGAGCCCAACCGAGCCCTGCGATCCTAGTTCGATCCCCTCGTACAGCTGCTGTGCAATTCGCATGGTTCGGCTGCTGCTCATACGAAGTTTGCGGGAAGCCTCCTGCTGGAGAGTCGAGGTAATAAAGGGCGGAAGCGGTTTCCGTGAACGCTCGCTGCGCTTCACCTCAGCGACAATGAAAGGATTTGCCTGGGCTTGACGTCCCAGCTCAGCAGCGCTCCTCGCGTTGGTGATATGCACTTTCTTCCCGCGGTCTTCCACCAGCCGCGCATCAAATGGGGGCGGTTGTTCGGCCTCCAGTGCAGCGGTAATGCTCCAATACTCCTGCGGGACAAAGGTATCGATGGCTTGCTGACGGTCTGTGATAAGCCGGAGCGCCACTGACTGGACGCGACCGGCGCTCAAGCCGAACTGCACCTTTTCCCACAGGAGCGGGCTCAGTTGGTAGCCTACAATCCGGTCGAGGATACGCCGCGCCTGCTGTGCGTTGTACTTGTTCTCATCGAGCCGCCCCGGATTGTTGATCGCGGCCTTGATAGTACGCTCAGTAAGTTCGTTGAACAGCACTCGGAAGACTTTTTCACGCGGCTTCTTCAACTCTTCGCACAAGTGCCACGCGATTGCCTCGCCTTCCCGATCGGGGTCTGTAGCGAGCATAACGCGATCTGCTTTCTGTGAGGCCTCGCGGAGGTCCTTGATAATCTTTTCCTTGCCGGCAATGATTTCATAGTGCGGAGTAAAATCATTCGCTACATCAACGCCGAGCACTTGACCGCGCTCCACTTTGGCACCGCGTGATATGCGGCCGGCAGCACCCTTTTCAGACTTCGGAGCGGTCTTGGGCAGGTCTTTGATGTGGCCGACGGATGCTTTCACGTCGAAGTTCGAGCCGAGATATTTCCGAATTGTGCGAGCCTTGGCGGGAGATTCCACCACAACAAGTGTCTTGTTCATAAAGCCTCTTCCTGTGATGCCTGCAACGGTTTTCTCAAAACGTCTCCTATTGCATCATCTACCCTATCATAGTCATCAATTCACAAGTCATGCCCGACAGAACATCTTTCCCGGCCTTTGCCTCACCAGCCCCTTAAGCTCAAGTTCCAAAAGGATACCCGATAAGCGACCCACGTCCATCGTCAATGCTTGGCAGAGGTCGTCGATCGGGACCGGATCGAGGTCAAGGCGGCCGAGTACTTCGCAGGCGTCATCCTCAAGTTCCTGGACCTGTTCGTCCGTCGGAAACAGAGTCGGCTGGACCGGCGTGGGCTTCACCTCCGACTCGACAGCAGGGGGCAGCTCCCGCAGGATGTCTTCCGCAGACTCCACGAGTGAGGCGCCTTCGCGAATCAGTTTGTGTGGGCCACGGGAGCGAATATTCATCACATTGCCCGGGACTGCGAACACTTCGCGATTTTGCTCCAACGCGTGGCCCGCGGTAATCAACGACCCGCTCTTATGCGCGGCCTCCACCACGACCACCCCTTTCGCGAGTCCCGAGACGATCCTGTTGCGACGGAAAAAATTCGTTGCCAGTGGCCGCGTGCCCGGCCGAAACTCCGTGATGACGGCCCCGGAGTCGGCCATTTTTTCTATCAAGCCTCGGTTTTCGCGCGGATACGCCACATCGATTCCGCAGCCCAGCACACCGATGGTGCGACCGTTCTCTTTGAGCGCGGTTGAATGGCACGTGGTGTCAATGCCGCGGGCCAGACCACTGACGGGGGTGACGCCCGCTCGTACGAGGTCTCTGGTGAGACGCTCGGTCATCTCAATGCCGTAACGGCTCGGGTCCCTCGTCCCCACGATTGCCACGGCGATTTCATTTTCCAAGGCGATCTTTCCACGGACGAACAAAAGCGCCGGCGGATCGTAGATTTCCCGCAACAAGGAGGGATAATCCGCGTCCCATCGCGTCATGACCCGCACGCCGAGCTTGCTGAGTAATTCCAAATCCCGAGCGATTTCGTCCGCCGGGGGCGTGAAGTCTGCAATAGCGTGCGCCAACCCTTCCCGTATGCCCGTGCGGCGACGAATCTCCGTCGCGGAGGCTTCGAGCGCTCGGCCGGGACTCCCGAATGCATCGAACAATCGGGCCATGGTAAGCGGCCCGACTCCAGGAACCCGCTCCAGCGCCAGCCAATCATAGGTGGTCGAATCGTGCATTTATCTCAGATGGAAAAACGGGCCGCTATCTCACATGAAGCGAGAGGGAACTGCCTCCCCACGGTCACGCCAATCCGGTGGTGTTGTCAATAGGAGGGATTATCTACCAGTACCGAGATGTGTTGTAAAGCCGGGCCGCGCTGATCACCCAGCCGGGCGGCTGAGGAATTCTTTCCGAACCTGAAGCGCTTTGTCATACAGGCGTCGATAAGCGCGAGCGGAGCGACTCCAAGAGAAGTCCTCGTTCATGCCTCGCACCATAAGGCGCTTCCAGGCACTGGGGCCATTCTTATATACGTTGATGGCCCGCATCACTGCCTCTTCCAGCGCGACGGGATCCGGAGCTGAAAACTTGAACCCGGTACCGCTGTCGTGCGCAGGATCGAATTCGACCACGGAATCGTTCAACCCGCCCGTGGCCCGCACGATAGGCACCGTGCCGTATTTGAGCGCGTAGAGCTGAGTCAGTCCGCACGGTTCGTAGCGTGAGGGCACGAGGAGTATGTCCGAACCGGCAAAGATCTTGTGAGCCAGCTCGTCGTCGTATCTAAGAAAGACCCCTGTCTTTTGAGGATACCGCGTTACATATTCGACCAATGAGTCGTGAAACCGCGCTTCTCCGGTCCCCAAAATGACGAGCTGAATGTCCTCCATCATGAGTGAGTCGAACGCGCTTTCGAGGATGTCCATCCCTTTCTGGGTCGATAGGCGTGTGACCATACCGATCAACGGCACGTCCGGCCGGACCCGCAAGTCCGCGATCCGCTGGAGGTCGGCCTTGCAAGCGGCTTTCGGCGCGAGGTCTTTCGGACTGTAGTGGGCTGCGATGAACGGATCAGTGGCCGGGTCCCAAACCGAGTAGTTCACGCCGTTGAGTATCCCGGAAACGTGCGCTGCCTTCTCTTGCAGCACTCCTTCAAGACCGCAACCGTACTCGGGGGTCAAAATCTCCTCCCGGTATCCGGGTGAGACCGTATTCACTTCGTCGGCGAAGACGATTCCACTCTTGAGAAAATTCAGCCGCCCATGAAACTCCATTTGTGCCGGGTTGAAGAACTCCCAGCCCACGCCGACCAGAGGCATATCCAGGTGCCAAAACACCCCCTGATAGCCGAGATTATGAATTGTCATTACCGACGCGCTCTCCCGGAGGATTTCCTCGCCTGCGAAGAGCGTGCGCAAATAGACCGGCGTCAGCGCGGCCTGCCAATCGTGACAGTGAAACACGTCATAGTGCACGCCCAGTGCGAGCGTCATTTCGATGGCCGCCCTTGTCAGAAATACAAACCGTTCCGCGTTGTCTTCGTAGTCCTTGCGCTTGGTACCGTAGAGTCCTTCTCTGTCGTAATAGGCATCGTTTTCGAGAAAGATGTAGCGCACCCCGCGTGGGTCCTTATACTCCCAGAATCCGGCGGGAACCGGTCTGGCGTTAAGATCCACCGTAACAGTGACGTCTTGTTTCTGGAGAGGGAATCGATCCCGGGTGATCCCCCGATATTTCGGCATCAGGACATCCACATCCACACCGAGCTCGACCAGCTCCGCGGGCAATGCCGCCATGACTTCGCCAAGGCCGCCGGTCTGCGCGAAGGGCGTGGCTTCGGGTGTCAACATGAGCACGCGCAAGAAATTTACCTCATGATGGAGCCGCTCCCCGTAGGTAGGGAGGGGAATGCGGACCTAGGTCGGGGCTCATGCACAGACGGCCCTCGAGCCGACCAACGCACAACATTAGTTGTAACAATGCACTACTATAGCAGAAAGGCACACTAATGCATAGCCCCCTGCCGCCACATCGACGACCTCCAGCCAATAACAATTGCCAATCAAGTCATGAGTCCATACAATGGGCGACACACCGAATCCTCAGTAAAGAGAGACTTTATGGCGGAAAAGAAACGTAACGGCCTGCGATTCACCCAGCAACCCATCCCGGGCATGACGCTCGGTACCCTGCTCAAGGTGGTGGCGAGAAACGAGTTTGATGTCGATACCCGGTACTTGTACCGATTGGGCTTTCTCATGTGGGTGGGAATGGCGAACTCGATCTTCCGGATGCTGGAAATCGCGGTCAATTCCCGCAAGATAAGGAAGGAAAAAATCGTACACCCGCCGCTTTTTATCATCGGGCATTGGCGCAGTGGGACCACTCACCTCCACAATCTCTTGTGCCTGGATGAGAATTTCACCTACCCTTCCGCGTTTCAGGCGATGTTTCCGCACCATTTTGTCTTTTCGCAAGGCGGGACAAGCGTGTTCAACATCTTCTCGCCCAAGAAGCGACCGATGGACGACGTGGCTTTCTCAGCGTTGGTGCCGCACGAGGATGAATTCGGCTTGGCCGCGCTCACCGCTGCATCGCCGTACCTCCGGGCGCTCTTTCCTGCACGCGATGGCGGCGAGTACGTGCATCTCGATCCACTCAAATTGCCTCCGGAAGTCCTTGAAGAGTGGAAGAAGGCCCTGGTGCACTTCCTCAAGAAGGTGCTCCTCTGCCGGGACGGCCGAATTCTTCTGAAATCCCCGCCCCACCTCGGTCGTGTCTCGGTG
>JAIWNO010000198.1 GCA_020216785.1 Desulfomonile sp. | reverse complement strand
GCAGTGTTTTTCCCGGATATGGGCGTCATATTCGTGGCGGAAATAGCGGATAGTCGAGAGGACCGGATTGCAGGAGGACTTGCCCAACCCGCAATGCGACGCGCTGTTGATATGCTTGCCCAATGATTCGAGGAATTCCACGTCGCCTTCTTCGCCGCGACCTTCCACGATGTCGGTGAGCTTGTCGTACATGACCTTCAGGCCTTCACGGCAGGGGATACATTTCCCGCACGATTCCTCCACCGAAAAGTGAATAAAGAATCGGGCCGTGTCGACCATGCAGGTCATCTCATCCATTACGACCACGCCGCCGGAGCCCATCATTGCTCCAGCGTCCAGCAGTGACTCGTAGTCGATCTGAACGTCTTCCATGCCTTCGGGGATGCACCCGCCCGAGGGCCCGCCCATCTGCGCAGCCTTAAACTTTCGCTTCTTGGGAATGCCGCCGCCGATATCGTAAATCAGTGAGCGAAGCGTAGTCCCCATAGGCACTTCCACGAGGCCCACATTGTTCACCGCACCGGTAAGAGCGAAAACCTTGGTGCCCTTGCTCCCTTCAGTGCCGATTGAAGCGAACCATTCCGCTCCGTTTAGAATGATCGGATTTATGTTGGCAAATGTCTCGACGTTGTTCAGATTTGTCGGTTTATTCCACAGACCGGCTTCCGCGCTTCGTGGCGGTTTGATGCGCGGCATTCCACGTTTGCCTTCGATGGAGTACATCAAAGCAGTAGACTCACCACACACAAACGCGCCTGCACCTGGGTAGATTTCGATGTCAAAGTTGAATCCCTTGCCAAAGATGTCTTTGCCGAGCAGGCCGTAATCCCGCGCGTCGTTGATCGCCTTCTGGAGGCGCTCGATCGCAAGAGGATACTCGGCTCGCACATATATGTACCCCTGCTCGGCGCCGATGGCATACCCGGAGATCGCCATCCCTTCCAGGACCGAGTGGGGATCGCCCTCCATGACGGACCGGTCCATGAATGCGCCTGGGTCGCCTTCGTCACCGTTACAGATGGTATATTTGGGGAAGACGGTATACTTACGACACTCCTCCCATTTGAGCCCTGTCGGGAAGCCTCCGCCACCTCGACCGCGAAGTCCGGATTTCTTGATCTCCTCGATGACCTCTTCCGGCGTCATTTCGTTGAGCACCTTAGCCAATGCCGCGTATCCGTCACGAGCGATGTAGTCGTCGATGCTCTCAGCGTCCAGGAGTCCGCGATTGCGCAGAACGATAAGTCGCTGACGCCCGAAGAATCCGATATCCTTAATGAGCGGGACGCGGTCCGCTTCCTTGGCATCTTTGAAGAGGAGGTCCTGCACAACTCTTCCCTTCAGGACGTGCTCTTCGACAATGAGAGGGGCGTGCTCCGGTTTGACCTGGTTGTAAAATATCCCGTCAGGATAGGTCACAACAAGAGGACCTGCCGCGCAGAACCCGTTGCAGCCGGTCATGACGATCTGGCAATCGTCCTGGAGATTACGTTTGTGCAGCTCCTTTTCCAGGGCGGCCTTAACGTCGAGGGAACCGCTCGCGATGCAACCGGTTCCGGCGCAGATCATAATTTGCATCCGATAGTATGGACTGGCACACATGGACTCTTCTCCGCAGGGCCGCCCGCGAGCGCGTCAGGCGAACCGGCGCGTCTTGAAATAGCATCGATATCTTGCCGCTAGGTGGCGGCGGTTTCGCTTCCTTTGGCCAAGGCGTACTCTTCGACCGGTTTACCGCCCAACACATGATCTTCAAAGATCCGCATGGCCTTTTCCCGGTCTACCAGAATGTATTTCACCGGCGACTGACCCTTGACCTCTACCGTGATCATCGGCTCTTTGGCACACAAGCCCGCACAGCCGGAATTGGTGAGGATCACATCGTCGATATCCCGCTGGCCGATCACGTCCCGAAAGAGTGTCATTACTTCACGGGCGCCGGCGGCAATGCCGCACGTCCCCATATGGACGGTAATCTTCGCCCGGTACTCGCCCTCCCGAAGAATCATCCGTCCGCGTTCCCGCTCCTTGATCTTCTTCAGGTCTTCGATCGATATTTTCGGCACGGTCGGACCTCCCGGAAATCCTCTGGCCTATTCGTAGGCCTCCAGGATCTTAATGGTGTCTTTCGGGTCGATATTCCCGTGGGTGTCATTTCCCACCATCATCACCGGCGCAAGACCGCACGCGCCGAGACACCGGACCGCCTCGAGGGTGAATCGCCCGTCCTGCGAGGTTTCTCCGACGTTGAGGCCGATATCTCGCACGATGTTGTCCAACATCTCCCGTGAGCCCTTTACATAACATGCGGTGCCGAGGCACAGCCGTATTGTGTGCCTGCCCCGAGGTGCGATAGTGAAAAAGGAATAGAACGTCACCACGCCGTATACATGCGAGGGAGAGATATTGAGCCCTTTCGCCACGCGAGACTGAACCTCTTGCGGGAGGTAGCCGAACAATTCCTGCGCGTCTTTCAGAGCGGGGATAAGGTAGCCCGGTTTGCCATGGTACCGGTCAATGATCTCGTCGAGTTTCCTCAGTTCTTCCGGCGGGATGACCTCGACATTCGATTGGACTTTGCGCTTGAGTAGCTCGTCTCGTTCTTTCACTTTTTTTCGACTCCGTAGACCGACGACCCCTCGGTGATGCTGTCGCGTCAACCTCTCATAAGCTCTTTGAGGCTTGATTCCACGTTGTCATGGATCAGCCGCGCCACCGAGGGATGGTTGAGGGGGACATCCTCTAATTCGGCGCGCAATTCTCGCGTATCGAGCACGTATTCACTCCCGTCTTTGCGGTGGACATAAACAAGGTCCACATCGGGATTGCCTTCTATGAGCGCAGTGAGCGTGTCGGCCATGTCGCCCATCGGTTTGCGGTCGATGTGGCTATGCCTCATGGTGACATGCACCGTCGTGCCCACGCCGGGGGTGGATGCGATGGTCAGATCACCGTCCGCTTCCCGGGCTGCCTGCTGAAATAAGGACAAACCCAGGCCCACCTTTCTCGTCGTTCGGGTGGTAACAAAAGGATCGAGGACTTTCGCGAGGAACTCCGAATCCATACCGCGTCCATTGTCCTCTAAGGTAATCTCTAATATGTCCGCTCTAGTATCCTCGTCCACCTCGATCCTGATCAAGCTCGCGCCGGCCTGAATTCCATTCTCAGCCACGTCAAGAATATGCAGCGAGAGGTCCTGCATTTGCAGCCGTTCCCGGCATCGCTTCGGGACCGCGATCGACGCCGAGACAGGTCATAAGCTTTCTTCTTCGAGGACGCACCTGCCGTCCTCGCGAGCAAGCGCTTTCTTCAGCTCGTCGAAGCTCGGCTCAGTCATCTGGGCCTTCGTTGCCGCCACACCCACTTCATCGAGTGTGTGGGCATCCGAGGACGTTATCAAAGTGTAGTCCCGCGCCTGCGGGAACTTCTTTCTTGCTGTTTGAAAATCGGTCCGGCGGGAAACCTCAAGCGCATCGAGCAGCATCCCCGGAGGGATGAAGCCCAACTGACTGAATAGCCCGAAGCCGACCCGGTCAACATGGGATGCGATCGCCAACCCGCCAAGCTTGTGGATCAATTCGACCACTCGCTCAGTTGAGAGGGTTGTCGCTCCGATCAAGAGCCGTTGGTCCAGGTCGTCAACCTGGTCGAATTCGTCCACCACGACCTGGTAGCCAAAAACCTCTTCCCGGTTCTGCCCCGGAAGGCGGGCGTAGACTTCCTCCTGCATCGCCGCGGCCGCGCCGTCGGATGGGAAAAGGCCAAGAATGTGGACTTCTTCCGCAGAAGTCACCTCAATGCCGGGAATCACCGTAAGATGGGTTCCTGCCGCGGCCCTTCTCGTTGCTGCGGTATTTCGGCCGGAGTTGTGGTCGCAGATGCCGATCATATCGAGCTTTTTCTCGAGAGCAGTCCTGACAATCGCTCTCGGAGTCATCTCAGCGATGTCGGTGCATGGCGACAGGACCGTGTGCACATGCAGATCCAGCCGAAAAATCCTTACACCGACCGCTCCATCCTTTCCGGATTTCAGTCCCGTCTTTGTTTCTTTCCGTGCTTCGCTGTACCCGATCTTACTCGGGTCCACGGCGGATTCCCATCAGATACAACTTCCCTGCCAGCTCATAGGCAGGCAGACTGCTCACCATTACCACAACGTCCTGGTCTTCGGCCTTCTCGATTGTCTGCGGATCGGGCTCCCGGCCGCCGACGATGACGATTCCTGCGAGATTGTTGAGGAAAGCCACCGCTACGATGTTCTGGTGAATCTGAAGGGTTACCCATAGATCGCCTTCTTTGGCTCCAGCGATCACGTCGGACAACAGATCGCTGACGTACCCGCCCTTCACTTCCGCGTCGAGCTGGTCCTTGCCCGTTCGGACGTCCAGACTTAGGGCTTCGGCCACTTCCCGCAGGGTCATAGGCCTCGACGCTCCTCTATCGATCGACTTCGGCCAGAACGATATCCACGCTGGAGAGTATGACGATGAAATCCGCCAGAAACGAACCTTCGGACATAACAGCAAGGCTCTCCAGGTTCACGAACGCCGGCCCACGCCACTTGAGACGGTAAGGTTTCGGTCCTCCGTCGCTCACAATGTAACAGCCAAGCTCTCCGCGGGGCGATTCGGTGGCTTGGTAAATCTCGCCCACCGGCCCCTTGATCCCTTCCACCACGAGCATGAAGTGGTGGATGAGCGATTCCATTCTGGTGTAAATGTCCTCCTGGGGCGGAAAGACCGCGCCTGGTTTGGTGGCACGAATCGGCCCGTCGGGGAGGCGATCGAGCGCTTGGCGGATAATGCGATTACTCTCCCTCATCTCCTTGATACGCACAAGATAACGGGCATACGAGTCGCCGCCGGTTTCGACCGCAACGTCAAAGTCGTATTGTTCGTACCCGCTGTACGGTTCGGTCTTTCGCAAATCCAGCGGAATACCGGTTGCTCTGATCATCGGGCCGCTCGCCCCAAGAGCCACGGCGTCCTCAGGTTTCAGCACGCCGATCCCTTTGGTGCGGTCCACATAAATAGGGTTCTTGGTGAGAAGGGTTTCATAGTCGTCCACCCGGAAGTCGAACGTATTGGTGAACTCACGCACCCGTTCCACAAAACCGTCCTCAAGGTCTCTGATCAGACCCCCTATCCTGAGATAGTTGGGCATGAGCCGACCGCCCGCGGTCAGCTCGAACAGGTTCATGATCTCTTCCCGCTCCCTCAGGCAATAGAAGATCGGGGTCATGGCGCCCACGTCATGCCCGTGGGTGCCGAGCCAGAATAAGTGACTGAAGATTCGGGAGAGTTCCGCCATGATCACCCGGATGACCTGGGCACGTTCGGGAACCTCTATTTCCAACAGCTTTTCCACGGCCAGACAGTACGTCAGCGAATTGGCGCTGGCCGCCATGTAGTCGCAACGCTCCGCCAGAGGGATCACGTTGTGATAGGTCTTGTTCTCGCATGTTTTCTCATAACCCCGGTGGAGATATCCCAGATAAGGGGTCACCTTGGTAATGATTTCGCCGTCGAGTTCCACCACCGCCCGAAACACGCCATGAGTGCTCGGGTGATGAGGCCCGATGTTGAGTTCCAGCGTTTCGCTTCTTCGGTCTATTCGGGTCGCTGCCTTGGGCATGGACACGTATCCTCGCGGTTACTCGCTTGGCTGATCCGGGGCGGCGTGTGTCGCCCTCGGTAAGTCGGGTGTATCTTCCTCTGTGCCTTCAAGCGGAAAGTCCTTCCGCAAAGGATAGACGTTCCACGTATCAGGCAGCAGAAGTTTTCTCGGGTCTGGATGGTTAAGAAACGTTATGCCGAACATCTCGGAGGTTTCCCGCTCATGCCAATTCGCTGTGGGCCAGATGGGAACTACTGAATCAATGTGGCCGCGGCCGTCTTCGGCCATTTCGACCTTGGTCTTGATGCGAAACCGGTGGCCGTACGTGATCGAGTAGAGCTGGTAAACCACCTCGAAGCGAGGCTCTTTCGGGTACCAGTCAACACCGCCGACAAAGGACAGAAAGTCGAACGAGAGTTCCGGATCTTCTTTGAGGAACCGGCAAACATCAAGGATCAGGTCCTTTGGTACCGTGACCGCCATTTGGTCTCGGAAAAGGACCGCGCTCTGAACCACTTCGTCGCCGAACTTCGAAACCAGTCTGTCTTTGATTGATTCCTGATCCATCAGGTAGCCGCCTTGATCGGGAAGGATCGGGGATTCTTAATCGATTGTTCCTTCATCACCTTTGCGTGAAGTTGAAAGATGCCGTCCAGGAGCGCCTCGGGCCGGGGAGGACATCCGGGAATGTAGACATCCACCGGCAGGTGGCGGTCGATTCCCTGGACTACCGCGTAGTTCTTGTAAATCCCGCCTGTGCAGGCGCACGCGCCCATGGCGATCACCCACCGAGGCTCGGCCATCTGCTCGTATATGCGCCGTATCGCGGGGATCATCTTCTTTGACGCAGTCCCGGAAACAATCATCAAATCCGCTTGACGAGGCGAAGGCCGGAATACTTCCATGCCAAACCGGGACATGTCGTAGCGGCTTACCACTGTGGCGATCATTTCCAGCGCACAGCAGGCCAAGCCGAAGCCCAGAGGCCACATCGAGGACTTACGCGCCCAGTTGACGAACCATTCCAGGTTGGTCACGTGGACAGTGTCGTTGAGGTGCCGCTCTATTCCCATTGCAGGGCTCCTTTGCGCCAGACATACCCAAGCCCCACGAGGAGGACCAGCACGAAGATCAGCATTTCCACAAAGCCGAACATGCGCAGATCCTCATATATCGTGGCCCATGGAAAAAAGAAGATGAGCTCGATGTCGAACACGATGAACAGCATCCCGATCAGGAAGAACCTTACCGAGAATCGGCGCCTCGCGTCACCTATGGGGTCCATGCCGCACTCATACGGCATCAGCTTTATACGGCTCGGGTCCTTGTTGAGCGACAGGACGGTGGAAAGAATAATGATCGCCAAACCGACGACTGCCGATATTGCGACGATCACGAGAACGGGCAGGTAACTGTCAAGCATCTCAGCTCTCCCGCAAGACCCCACCGACGTTCGTGACGGCAGGGCTCTGAACGGTGCGTTTCGGGAGCGACCCAGACGTGTGTGATGGATGTTCCGACTGAACGATTGGAACCGGTCCGAGAGTCTCTTATATGCTACATACCGTACGGTATGTCAAGCTCTTTTTCCCCCCACAGGACCGCCGCCCACCGGGTGGTCCCGGAACAGAAAAATGATGTCCAAGCGTGTTCCGCCGCCCAATTCCGATAATATTCGCATGGAGTCGGAGCACCGCTTTATGTTTGCAAGCCCCATCCCTGCGCCGAAACCCATATCCCTGATCCATTGCGGTGCGGTGGAATATCCAGGCTTGAGCACCTCGCTGATATTCTCGATGCCGGGCCCATGATCCACCGCAGAGATTAGAAGCCGGTCCCGCCGAATATCCACCGTGATTTCCCCGCCAACGTCCGTATGGATCACGAGGTTCATCTCCGCTTCGTACACGGCGACGGCCACGCGTCTAACGATCGATGGAAGGACGCGCAAGCGCTGAAGCGATTTCTTTATCCCGCTGGAGGCTTTTCCCGCGTTGGAGAAATCCTTGTCATCCACGATGTAACGCAACACCAGACTCGTGTCGTCGGAGACAATGTCGTCGTATATGTGGCTGGCGCGATAGGATTGAAGTTTCTCCTCCTCTTTTTTCTTATACCGGATGTCCATCTCTCGCAGGAGCGACTGGATCAAGGTTCCAGTGGTGAGGATCCCAACGAGGCGTCCTTCACGATCAATGACAGGGATTCGGCCGAACCCCCGGGGGCCGAGCCTACCGATGACTTCGGCCACATACGAGTCGCTGAAAGCGGTCTTCACGTCACGGGTCATCATCTCGAAAACGGGCCTGCCCAGGCTGCCCTTTTCCAGCGATTCCATCACATCGCTCATGCTGACGATCCCGACCATCCGGTCACCTTCAACGACCGGCATGCCGGAGATGTGCTTTTCACGCATGAGTGCTCTGGCCTCGGCCATGGTCGCGGACGGAGAAATGACAATCACGTCCGGCGCCATAACGCTCTCGACGCGCGTGGTGTAAATCAGTTCCTGAACCTTGGTGATTTCGTGGTCTTCGGCCATGTCACCAAGTGCCGTTTTCGATCTTGACAGGGCCGAGACCTTTAAGGCCGGCCGCATAGAGTCGTCCACACGCCTCGTACATTGTGTAACCTGTCGTGACGAGAGTGATCCCAATGTCATTGGCAAGCTTAAGTGTTTCCGGCGGCGGGATCTTAGCCCTTACAAAGACGATCACGGAAATCCCGGCCATTTCCGCGGTCCTCACCACCTGGGGATTCGTGAGTCCCGTCATGAGGACCATCCCTTCCGAGCCAAAGGCGAGGACATCGCTCATGAGATCTGCGGCTCCGCCCATCGGGATCTCGAAATCGTGATCGTGGTGATCGGCAAGGATCTTCGCTTCCAGGATCTCCGCTAATTCCCCGATCTTCATGGACTCTCCAGGCTGGGCTCGGGTGGTCAAGACTGCATATTTCACCATCCCGACCCCACGTTGTCAAGCGTCCCACCGACAGACCAGCCACGACAAATGAAGCTGATCTCGGAAGAGGAGCCGGCGCACCGAGCTTGAGGGGTTCGTTCGCAGCTTGGTGGACGGTGCGCTCCAACCGACGTTCTCGCTGGCAAACAAAGTTGAACTCCTTCGGGAAATTCTGTAATATAATAAGGGCGCGGAACCTATGTTCAGTTCCTTCTTTCCATTCAATGGCACACAGGAGGTCGTGGTGTCCGGCGGACGTGTTCCCAGGGTCCTTGTGGCCAAGCCTGGCCTCGACGGTCATGATCGAGGCGCAAAAGTCATCGCTCACGCCCTCAAGGATGCAGGTTTTGAGGTCATTTACTCAGGTCTCCATCAGACGGTGGAGGCGATTGTCGAAATAGCAATTCAAGAAGACGTGGATGTTATCGGGCTCTCAATCATGTCCGGAGCGCACCTCCCCATAGCGGAGCGGTTGATCGGCCTCCTTCGCGAGAAAGAGGTCGATGACGTAATGGTGGTCGTGGGAGGCGTTATTCCGAGCCGAGACATTCCCAAGCTCAAAGAAATGGGAGTGGCCGAGGTCTTCCCCGGCGGCACGGATATCGACCTGCCCGCTCAGTTCATCCGGCAACGATTGAGCCTCCAAAGCGCCTGACACTTAGATAGGGGGACGGCATGCAGCCTTCCGTTCAGCCTTACAAACCGGTCAACCACATCCGGGTCGTTACGGCCGCGTCTCTCTTCGACGGGCACGACGCAGCCATCAACATCATGCGCCGAATACTGCAATCCACTGGAGCTGAAGTGATCCATCTCGGGCATAACCGCGCGGTTTCGGAGATTGCGATCGCTGCAATTCAGGAAGACGCTCAGGCAGTCGGGGCGAGTTGCTACCAGGGCGGCCATATGGAATTCTTTAAGTACCTGGTGGACCTTCTGAAAGAGTACGGAGCGCCTCATGTCAAGGTATTCGGAGGAGGAGGAGGAGTCATCGTCCCTGAAGAGATCCGGGAACTGGAAGCCTACGGTGTCACGAAGATCTACAGCCCCGAGGACGGTCAAAAACTTGGACTCCAAGGGATTATCAACCATTTCCTCCAGTTGTCGGATTTTCCCACCTCGGACGGCGCGCTGAACGGGAACCTTGCGGACCTCACCACGCAGAACTGGCGGGTCATCGCCAATACGATCACCGCGGTGGAAGTGGCCAAGGCAACCGGCAACGGCAATCTTCCCGCGATGGTGTCAAAGCTCAAGGGCAAGATCAATGGCCGCGTAGTGCCGGTCGTGGGGATCACCGGCCCCGGCGGTGCGGGCAAATCATCCCTCACCGATGAGCTGGTGATTCGCTTCCTCAACGATCAGCCCGACAAGAGCATCGGGATCATTTCCGTGGACCCGACGAGACGAAAGACCGGCGGCGCTCTTCTGGGCGACCGGATCCGAATGAATTCCATTTACGACAGCCGGGTCTACTATCGGTCGCTCGCGACGCGCAGTTTCGGAATGGAGATTCCGGCCCACTTGGAAGAATCCGTCCAGGTGCTCAAGGCTGCCGGGTTCGACCTGATCATTGTGGAGACCGCGGGCATCGGCCAGGGCGACGCGGCCGTGGCGCCGCTCGCCGACGTATCCATGTATGTAATGACGAGCGAATTCGGTGCGCAGAGCCAACTCGAAAAGATCGACATGCTCGATTTCGCGGATATCGTTGCGGTGAACAAGTACGACCGCCGGGGCTCGGAAGACGCTTTGCACGACGTTCGCAAGCAGATCCAGCGCAATAAGCTGGCTTTTTCCACCCCCCTGGAAGACTTCCCCGTGTACGGCACTATTGCCTCCCGGTTCAATGACGATGGAGTGACGTCACTCTATGTAGGCCTGATTGAGATGATCAACGCGAAGACGGGGGCAAATTGGACTACCCGGCTTACGGCTCGTCCTGAGAAAACCCCGTCATCCCGCACGATCATCATTCCTGGAGAGCGAACACGCTATTTGTCGGAGATCTCGGACACCGTCCGCCGATATCACGCGTGGGGCAAAAAGCAAGAACAGCTTGTTCGGCGGCTCTGGCAGCTGGACGGCGCGGCCAGGGCATTGCGGGAAAACGGTGTCTCCGGCGAGAGCGAAGCGCTTTCCCAGATCAAGCACTTGCAGGAAGAAATCGAACGCCAGCTCGACCCTCAAGCGTTGCGACTCGTTGGCGAGTGGGAAGACCTCAAGAACGAGTACGCCGGGGAAACTCTGACGTTTACGGTACGCGGCCGCGAAATCGCCACAAAACTTAAGAAGGAAACTTTAAGTGGGTCGTTGCTCCCGAGGGTAATTCTGCCCAAATTTCAGGACCCCGGCGAGATCCTTCGATGGAGGCTGAGAGAAAACCTGCCCGGCATGTTCCCGTACACTGCAGGTGTTTTCCCGTTCAAACGGCAGGACGAAGATCCGACCCGTATGTTCGCCGGCGAAGGCGACCCGTACCGTACGAATCGGCGGTTCAAATACCTTTCGAAGGACAGCGCGGCAAAGCGCCTGTCCACAGCGTTCGACTCAGTGACACTGTACGGTTGGGACCCCCAAGAGCGGCCTGACATCTATGGCAAAGTAGGCACATCCGGCGTGTCGGTCTGCACCCTCGAAGACGTGCAGATTCTCTACTCCGGGTTCGATCTCTGTTCGCCCAATACGTCGGTCTCAATGACCATCAACGGCCCCGCGCCCATGATGCTGGCCATGTTTCTGAACGCGGCTATCGAACAGCAGATGGAGAAGTTCCGAAACGATCGAGGCGTCGAGCCGACACCCGAACAGGCCGCCAGAATCAAGGAGCTGGTACTGGCCAATGTTCGCGGCACCGTGCAGGCCGACATCCTCAAAGAAGACCAGGGTCAGAATACTTGCATCTTCTCGACGGATTTCTCACTGAAGATGATGGGCGACGTGCAGGAGTACTTTATCCGGAATAATGTGCGGAATTTCTACTCAGTCTCCATCTCGGGATATCACATCGCGGAAGCGGGAGCGAACCCGATCACCCAGCTGGCTTTCACCCTGGCAAACGGCTTCACGTACGTCGAGTACTACCTCTCCCGCGGAATGCACATTGACGATTTCGCTCCCAACCTTTCCTTCTTCTTCTCCAACGGCCTCGAGCCCGAGTACAGCGTCATCGGGCGTGTGGCCAGACGGATTTGGGCCATTGCCATGCGGGACAGGTACGGAGCCAACGAGCGTTCTCAGAAACTCAAGTACCATATCCAGACAAGCGGCCGATCCCTCCACGCGCAGGATATCCAATTCAACGACATACGGACCACGCTTCAGGCACTCATTGCCATTTACGACAACTGCAATTCGCTCCACACCAATTCGTACGACGAAGCCATCACCACTCCGTCCGAAGAATCGGTGCGCCGCGCGCTGGCGATCCAGCTAATCATCAACAAGGAATGGGGACTGTCCAAGATCGAGAATATCAACCAGGGCAGCTTCATCATTGAGGAGCTTACCGACTTGGTCGAAGAAGCGGTCCTTGCGGAGTTCGACCGGCTGTCACAGCGGGGCGGCGTGCTCGGCGCAATGGAGACCGGGTACCAACGGACGAAGATCCAGGACGAGTCGCTCCATTATGAGATGCTCAAGTCTTCGGGCGAGTACCCTATCATAGGCGTGAACACGTTCCTCAATCCTCGAGCTTCCTACGAGGAACAATGCGCGATCGAGCTCGCCCGTGCCACCGAAGAGGAGAAACAATCACAACTCCGACGACTCAAGGAGTTCAAAGAGCGTAATAAAGACAAAGCGCCCGCGGCGCTGGAACGCCTCCGCCAGGTCGCACTCAACGGCGGCAACATTTTCGAGGAGCTGATGGAAACGGTGAAATGCTGCTCGCTCGGACAGATTACGGACACGCTCTTCCGGGTGGGAGGCCAATACCGGAGGAATATGTAGGTCCGTACGGCGAACACTTCCAAGCGAACCGTGTCTGCATTACATCACTGTACGATAGCCTGTAGGGGCGGGTCTCAGACCCGCCCCTACCATTCATGATGCTGACGTGCGGGCATGAGCGACAGTCTTGTAAACATAATTAGCGGGCCAGCCTGGATGCCCGCCATTTCATTTGTTCGAAAGCGCATTGGTATTACTCGTCTTCGCCACGGATGGTAAAGGATTGAACCCGTGAAGTTTGGCCTGTTTCCCTGTGAACGAGCCGGAGCTTGTACTCGCCGGGAGACAACCGCAATCGGCCGGAGTAGGCGCCGTGGGAGTCTGTGACGATCTCCATTGCGTCCCTCCAGGGGCTGGCCGCAACCTGAACGGTCACCGGCGTGTTGGGGAGGTCCGGGAAGCCCCCGCTGAAAATTACCTCGCTGTCGTGAACTGACGCAGCGAGAGTCGTACTGCTGACTTTGCGGTCCGTTGGAAGGTCATGCTTCCGGGTCACCCGTTGGTACAAGCCTTGTCGCAAGTCCTTCGCCACGCGGATGGACGACGCTTGTGAGGGAGCGGAGAACGGATTCTTCCCATCGAGTAGATCTACCCAATCGAAAGCCAGTTTTATCGTTCCCATTGCCCGGAATGTGTCCCGCCCCCCCTGCTCCTTGCCCTGCTCGAGCGCGGCTGCAAACATTCCGTCGCGCGTGCCGAGCGAAAACACCACCTTGTACCCGCCGATTTCAGTTGTTTCGCCTCGGTAAGCGTGCGCCTCCCCGCTAAGGTGTGCATCTACAAGGTCCACCAGAGCGGGGAAAACAAAACTGAGCCGCGCGTCCCACCCGCGAGGGAGACTCTCGCGAATGAGAAGCTCGGTCGCGCGAGAGAACATCTTGCGCTCATTCACGGGCAGATATGCATTCGCGGAAACCGTCAGCTCCGCGAAACGTCCGGGAAGAAGGGAGATCTCCCCGCCTATGCCGGCTTCCTTGAGAAAGTTGAAATCTGAGCCTCGCGGTCGAGACCAGTCATTAAACGTATAGACTCCGAAAAGTGCACGCGAGCCGACGAGTGTCCGCATCCCCGCTCCCAAAGAGAAACCTTCCGTACGGCCGTTCATGGTTGCACGTGGCATAAAGAAAAGACTTTCGTTTTCCCATGCCTTCACAGGGAGAAAGTAATCCAGCGTCGCTGTGGGTAAACCTGCCCAGCGATCGTATCCCACATCGAGCGAAAGGCCACGGCGGAATGGGACTGGAACCGCAAGGTCAATCCCGTAGCGTGCGAGCGGCTGAATATACGTCTCCGGCCATTCAATCTCGATTGATTTAGCCGGGTTAGGGGGGGGGCGAAAAGGATCGAGCGGGATTGAGGGGCCTTCCAGAGTGGGTATGGGGCGTGGGAAGATCCCGGCGACGGCTTCTGGTACCGTTAATACAATAAATATCATTATTTTCAGGGATAAAATTAATATTTGTCTTGTTAAACTTTTATTTTTCATCGTAACTTCCTGATTACAAGAACAAATAAACCCTATATCTATCTTGAAAAGATGTCAAGGAGATTGCTTCGTCACGTTCACAATGACATCTCCACCTAGCTCTCTGACCCCGCATGAGTGAATGATCACCAAAGTAGTAGGCAATCGTCCCGTGAGCCGGCCGGTTGACTGTCTGCCGGGCATTCGGTATAAGGTACACGGACGCGTTGTGCTGTTTAGGCGATACCGCGTCGGAAAGGAACCTGAATGTCACCCCAGACCCCTCGGTGGGTCCAACGCGTTGTTCCGGAACACGTCCTCTCTATCCCGCCGTATGTGCCGGGCAAACCCCGGGCGGAACTTGAACGGGAATTCGGAATCATCGATTCAGTCAAGATGGCGTCGAATGAAAATCCGCTCGGCCCCTCTCCACGCGCGGTCGAAGCCATAGGGCGGTACGTTCGAGGGTTACACGTGTACCCCGAGTCTTCTGCGCCGGCGCTGAGGACCGCGCTCGCAAGACGCCTTGGAGTGAGCGAACAGGCAGTAATACTCGGCAACGGCTCGGATGAGATCATGCTTCTTGCCGCGCACGTCTTCGTGAGGCCCGGCGACGAGGCCGTGATCGGGGAGCACACCTTCTCGATGTACCGTATCGTGGTGGAAGCATTCGGCGGACTCGTGAAGTCCGTTCCTTTCAAGAATCACCGGTTCGACGTGGAAGCCCTGGCGGCGGCTGTGACTCCGCGCACCCGGCTTCTTTTCATTGCCAATCCAAACAACCCTACAGGGACCGTGGTATCCCGGGAGGAATTTGAGTTCCTTCTTGAGTCGCTTCCTCGGGAAGGGATTGTCGTCGTGATGGATGAGGCGTACGGCGAATATGTGCGAGACGGTGATGTGCCGCGCGCGCTCAATTACGTTAGAGCGGGGGTGCCTCTGATCGTTCTGCGGACGTTTTCCAAGATATACGGTCTTGCAGGTCTCAGAGTCGGGTATGGTGTATCGGAGCCTTGGCTGATTGAGCTGCTCAACCGGGTGCGGCCGCCGTTTAACGTGAATTCCATGGCTCAAATCGCCGCAGTCGCAGCGCTTGAGGATGAAGACCACGTCCGGCTGTCCCGGCTCACCAATGAAGCGGGGATGCAATACCTGGAGGCGGAACTCAAGCGGCTCGGCCTTGAGGTAATACCCTCCCAGGCAAACTTCATCACATTTTGCCTGGAGCGGAACGCTAAGCCGGTATACGAGGCGCTGTTGCGCAAAGGAGTGATCGTGAGGCATCTCGCCTCCTTTGGCATGGAGCGGTACATCCGAGTGACCGTCGGGAGGGAGGCTGAGAACCGTCGGTTTATCGGAGCGCTGGAACAAATCCTTTAAGAAAGGAATCAAACTCTCCTTGCGTGATCAGACATGTCAGCCCGACCGGACGGTGGTGGCCATCGATGGACCTGCGGGTGCGGGGAAATCCACCATGGCGCGCCTCCTTGCGCGGCGGTTGGGGTTCTTTCTCCTTGATACGGGTGCGCTCTATCGCGCCGTGGCGCTCGGCCTCCTGCGGCTCGGGATCGAGCCGGACGGACGCGCGTTGCCCGAGAGCGCAATGGCGTCCTTAGATCTGCGGATCGAGCCGGAACCGGCTTCCATGCGGGTATACCTCGGAGACGAGGACGTCAGCGACGCGATCCGGGACGAGTCAGTGGGCTCAGCCGCGTCCAGGTTTTCTGTGAGACCTGAAGTCCGACGCGCCCTGTTGGCTTTGCAGCGGGCGGCCGCGGAGCGCGGAAGCGTGGTTGCGGAAGGGCGAGACATGGGAACGGTAGTATTCCCCGACGCTCAGGTGAAGTTTTTTCTCACAGCGGACCTGTCCGAGCGGGCGAAAAGGCGTTATCGGGAATTGCAGGAGCGGGAGAGTCACGCGTCCTTTTCCGCGGTGCGTGAAGACATGATCGCGAGAGATCGCCGCGATGCCTCACGGGAGGAAGCACCGCTGGTTCGAGCGGCAGACGCCTATGTGGTAGACACTACGGGTTTGAGCCCAGACCAGGTATTAGAGGTGATGATGGCTCACATATCCAAAGAGGTCCCGCTTATCGCAGTTGAAGATTAATCGATCACGTAACTTTTTCTTGTCTTGAGCGTCAAAAATAGATATATAAAGCTGATTGACCTTGTCGGCTTAAGCGTATAGCTGGGAAGAGAAGAACCTGGGGGTAGCGACTGGATGGAAACCCAAACCAACAACAATCCTCCTATCGAAGAACACGAGCAGGAGATTTCCAACGAGGAAGATTTCGCCGAACTGGTGGAGAGCAGCCTCCACAGCATCCAAGAGGGTGAAGTGGTCACGGGCATGGTCGTCCAAGTAACGACCGACCACGTCATGGTCGATGTCGGCTCAAAAGCCGAAGGTCATGTCCCAATTGGAGAATTCCTTGACGAAAAAGGAAAGCTTACCGTAAGGGTCGGGGACGAGGTCCAAGTATTTTTGGAGGACACCGACGACTCCGGCCAAGTGAAGATTTCCAAGGTCAAAGCTGACAAGATCAGAATATGGGAGGAAATCGCCGACGTCTGTGAGAAGCAGCGCACTATCACGGGCAAGGTCGTTAGTCGCGTCAAAGGCGGCCTCCAGGTTGACATCGGGGTGCCGGCGTTTCTGCCGGGATCTCAGGTGGAACTGCGTCCGGTCCGGAACTTCGAGAAATACATCGGCAAGATGTTTGATTTTAATGTTCTGAAGTATAACCGTCGCCGAGGCAACATTGTGCTATCGCGACGGCCGATTCTCGAACGGGTGCGACAGGAAAAGAAAGATCAGATTCTCGGCGCCATGCAGGGCGATGGTCTGATCGTGGGTAAAGTGAAGAACATCACCGACTATGGCGCGTTCGTCGACTTAGGAGGGATCGACGGTCTGCTGCACATTACCGACATGTCCTGGGGTCGGGTTAACCATCCCAGCGACGTGCTCAAGGTCGGTGACGACATCCAGGTCAAGATTCTCAAATTCGACGAAGAGCGTGAGCGTGTTTCTCTCGGGCTCAAGCAGACTCAGCCCGATCCGTGGGGTACTGTGGACGAGCGGTACACCGTCGGGTCTCAGCACGTGGGTCGCGTGATGAGCATCACCGACTACGGTGCGTTCGTGGAACTCGAAACAGGAGTGGAAGGGCTCGTCCATGTGTCCGAAATGACCTGGAGCAAGAAACCTCGGCATCCTTCCAAGATCGTTCAGGTCGGCGAAGAAGTGGAAGTGATTGTCCTGAACGTAGACAAAGAGCAAAAACGCATTTCTCTGGGCATGAAGCAGTTGATGCCCAACCCGTGGGACGTCATCGCCGAGCGCTACCCTGAGGGAACCAAGATCGAAGGCAAGATCCGAAACGTAACGGACTTCGGTATCTTCGTCGGAATTGACGAAGGTATTGACGGCCTCGTTCACATCTCCGACATCTCCTGGACTCAGCGTATTAAGCATCCCGGCGAAATGTTCAAGAAGGGGCAGACCATTCAGGCGGTGGTGCTCAGTATCGACAAGGAAAACGAGCGATTTTCCCTTGGAATCAAGCAAATGTATGAGGACCCGTGGGAGACCATTCCCGAGCGCTATCCTCAGGGTGCCAAGGTGCATGGCAAGGTTACGTCGGTCACTGATTTCGGAGTCTTCCTCGAGATCGAAGAGGGTATCGAGGGCATGATCCACGTGTCCGAGTTGTCCAAAGAGCGCGTGAGTTCACCGCGGGACTTCACCAAAGAAGGCGAGGAACTCACCGCGATGGTTCTCAAGGTGAATAAAAAGGACAAGAAGATTGCTCTTTCCGTCAAAAGCCTTGAGAGATCCGGCGACTACGATCAGGTGAAGAGCTACCTCAACAGTCATGAAGTGGTGGCCTCCAACTTGGGGGATCTTCTGAAGGAGAACCTCGGCGCCAACCTGGTCAAAGAGTAGCAGCAGCCTTCTTACCACAGATTCACGACTAAGTCTGATGTCGGACCACTCTTTGCCGCGTGTATGTTAATGGCGTTTTCGCGCGGTACGATTAAGCCTGCTTGATCTTGGAGAAGCAGCAATGCTTGATCTCCGCGCACACACGGCCTTACTTGCCCGTCAGATGCATTTCCGCCTCCGCAATTTTTCAACCACCGGCATCAATTGAGAAACATGGGGAATCCACTGAACGCGTCATTGCGAGGAGCGTAGCGACGAAGCGATCTCCTGTTCTGAAGGGTGGGAGATTGATTCTGCCGTTATTCAGCGGAACCGCAATGACATTTCCACCGAGCCTCCTCTGGTTGTGCGCAAGCGAAGGGTCATACGCTTTCACGCGTTTTTTCTTGATCCGTGGAGTCGAGTTTCCTAAAATGACCACCTGGTCATTTTAGGAAACTCTCGTAATCCCACTTAGAACGAGGCATTATCATGTCTATCCGGCCGGCTGTAATTCTGTCACTTCTGGTTGGCGCACTGATTTCTTTCCCACACACGGGCTCATGTGGCGAGTCCGGCGAACCGAAAATCCGTTTCGGCACGATTCCCGTTTTGCAGGCCCTACCTTTATTTGTGGCCAAGGACAAAGGGCTTTTCGCAAGAGAAAATGTCAACGTGGAACTCGTTCCTTTCAGCACAGCCTCCGAACGAGACATAGCCCTGACCGCGAATAGGATCGACGGGAACTTCGGAGACTTGTTCGCTGCCGCGATTCTCAAAGGCAACGGACGTGATGTCGCGGTAGTTGCCGTGAACTGTAACGCGCAAACGTCAGGCCGAATGTTCGCAATCATGGTTCCACCGGGAAGCAAGTGCTCCTCGCTCAAGGATCTTGGGGGAGTGCCGATCGCCATTTCGTCGGGGTCGGTCAATCATTTTGTCACCGACTCTTTGATGTCACGCGCGGGAGTGCCTGAAGCGAAAATTACCACCGTGGAATCAAAGAACATAGGGCTGAGACTGCAAATGCTGCTTTCGGGATTGCATGAGGCAGCGACTCTGCCGGAGCCTCTCGTTTCCGTAGCTGAATCCAAGGGCGCTTCTGCACTGGGGGATGATCGGGACCTGCCCGGGACACAGACGGTGCTGACCTTCTCGGCTTCGCTCTTACGAGACAGGCCGGAAATTGTACGGGCGTTCCTTCGAGCTGTTGACGCAGCGAACATTCTGATAAATAGCGAGCCTGACTCCATCCGGGAGGTAATGGTGAAGAACTGCCAATTGCCCGAAACTCTTACCGGCACTTATTCGGTTCCCCGTTTCCCGCGACTGAAGGCACCGGATCGAGACACAATCGACTCTGCCGTTGAATGGCTGGGGAAACAGGGCATACTGCGTCAGCGAATCGAATATGACCAACTCGTGGATGCAAGGTTCTTGCCCTGACGCGGCGAGCCATCTCCTGATTTCGGAAAGATGCCGAACATCTTGACCGGCTAAGCATCGCTGCGGGCCGCGAATCAAGG
>JAIWNO010000197.1 GCA_020216785.1 Desulfomonile sp. | reverse complement strand
ACCGGCACGGAGGCCGGCCCCACTATGAACAGCGGCTTGGATCATCATCTGACTTGGAAGAACGTAAGCAGAACTTGCGGAACGGAACAGCGGACCCTCTTTCCGCGAACAGAAAAGGGAGCACGATTCGGATGTCATTCAAGGATCTCCGTGAGTTCATCGACCATCTTGCACGGGCCGGAGAACTGGTGCGGATTACCGCACCCGTCAGCCGTGACTTGGAAATTACTGAAATCGTCGATCGGGTTGTCAAAGGCCCCACCGACCGCAACAAAGCGCTCTTGTTCGAGAATGTTGAAGGTTTTTCCATTCCGGTCGTTACCAACCTCTTCGGTTCGGAATCCCGAATGGCTGCGGCGCTCGGAGTTGCACAATTGGAGGACTTGAACCACAGGCTCTCCCTTCTCATTGATTTGAAGATTCCCAGGGGATTTCGGTCGGTTGTATCGCGGGGAGCGGATGTGTTGGGCGCCATAAGGTCCGTGGGCTTGAAACCGAAGATGGTACGGAAGGCTCCATGCCAGGAAGTGGTCATTGATGCAAACCCTGATGTCAACATCTTCCCCGTCCTAAGATGCTGGCCCAAGGACGCCGGTCGGTTCATTACCTTAATGCAGGTAATTACCCGTGATCCGGTCACGGGCTCACGCAACGTGGGGATGTACAGGCTCCAAGTTCTGGGACCCGACAGACTTGCAATGCACTGGCAGGAACATAAAGGCGGAGCAGAGCACGAGCGAAGGGCCCGTGAGCAAGGTCTCAGCCGAATCCCCGCGGCCGTGGCGCTCGGAGGTGACCCAGCGAGTATGTGGGCCGCAACCGCGCCTATGCCGCCCGACCTTGACGAGTATCTCCTTACGGGGTGGCTCCGCGGGCGGCCTGTGGAATTCGTCACCTGCGTTACGCAGCCGCTGGAGGTCCCGGCAAATGCTGAAATCGTTATCGAGGGTTATGTTGATCTTACGGAGTACGCCTTGGAAGGCCCCTTCGGAGACCATACCGGATACTATACGCCTCAGGGGTCCTTTCCGGTGTTTCAGGTGACCGCCATTACCCATCGCCGCACTCCTATTTATCCCGCGACGATTGTCGGCGTTCCTCCCATGGAGGATGTTTACATGGGAAAGGCCACGGAAAGACTGTTTCTGCCGCTTGTCCGGATGTTTCTACCCGAAGTTGTCGATTTCCACATGCCTGCAGCGGGGGTCTTTCACAATTTGGTCTTGGTCAAAATGCGCAAGCGATATCCCGGACATGTCCGGAAAGTCATGTACGCTATTTGGGGCCTAGGGCTGTTGATGCTGTCCAAGGCAATCGTGGTGCTGGACGAGTGGGTGGATATCCACAACCTCTATGAAGTCGCGTGGCAAACACTCGGAAACGTCGACTGGGAACGAGACGTTGTCGTAGTGCGCGGGGCCTTGGACCAACTGGACCATGCGGCGCCGGCAAGATCGTACGGCGCGAAAATCGGCATAGACGCGACAGCGAAAACCCCTGAGGACGGCTACACGCGCAACTGGCCGGAAGTCGTCCGTATGACTGCCGAGATACAAGCGAAAGTGGACGAGAAATGGAAAGAGCTGGGACTTTAGGCCCCCTGGCCCGCACCCGCATTTTCCTGGAAATGATCAAATTCGAGCACACGGTATTTGCGCTTCCGTTTGCCTACATTGGCATGTTCCTCGCGGCCGGAGGGTGGCCGGACCCGGAAGTGATCGTGTGGGTCACAGTTGCCCTCGCTTCGGCACGCACACTCGCGATGGCGATGAACCGGATTGCCGACGCGAAGTATGACGCCCGCAATCCGCGCACAGCGGACCGCGCGCTTCCGCGGGGCTTGTTGGATTCTGGGAGCGTGATTATTGCCATCGTGCTTTCCTTGACCGTATTCGAGTTGGCCGCGTGGCGTTTGAACACGCTCGTGTTCGCTTTGTCACTCCCCGCGTTGCTGTTCCTTCTGGGTTACCACTACACGAAGCGCTTCACATGGGCTTCACACTGGATCCTGGGATTCACCGACGGAATAGCTGCCGCGGGCGGATGGGCCGCAGTAAGGGGCACTCTTGATCCGCCGGTTTATGTCCTGTGGTTTGCTGTCACGTGCTGGATTGCAGGGTTTGATTTGATTTACTCGTGCCAGGACGCGGAAGTGGACCGGAGGGAGCAACTTTATTCTGTTCCCGCCAGGTTCGGAATAACCGCTGCCCTTCGGTTAGCCAAAGTGAATCACTTCATTGCCGTGTGCGCTCTGTTTGTCCTCGGGCTGACTATGGGCCTCTCGTGGCCGTACTGGATTGGCGTCGGGGCGACGGCCGCACTTCTGCGGTACGAAAATGCGCTCGTGAGCGACGGGGATTTGTCCAATTTGGGTTATGCGTTTTTCAACGTGAACGCGTACGTGGGCGTGACCATGCTTGCAGCGACCTTGGGCGGGCTGTTCGTATGAGCAGGGAAGAGGATAGTTGCCTTTATTCTTCCATCCTCTCCATCCTCCGCTTCCGAAGCAATGCCTCCGCTGCCGAAATCGCCTCCTCCCGCGTGGTGATCTCGCCCGAGCCCTGGAGAACCGCAAGCCTTTTCAGTATCCCTCCGAGAAACCGTCCTGGTTTCAGGTCGAAAAGCTTCATCAGGTCACGTCCAGTAAGGAGCGGAGGCACCGATTCCCGCTCGCGCTCGAAGCACACCCGCAGTGCGGACAACGCCTGCCGGAACGCATGGTCATAGGTTTCCGGCGGTCTGGCCGGTCCTCGGGAGGCGGTGAGGTCGGCAAGAAAGACGAGGACGAGTCCCGTGATGTCGCTTCCGAACTTGCGATGGAGGCGAAAGACCGCCCGCGGGGTCGGGCGGTCAAGCGTGAAAATCATTGGTCTCATGTGACCCGCCACCAGATCACCTACGAGCCGCAGCTCACGGCTCGCCAACTTAAGTCGGGACCCCGCATTT
Organism: Desulfomonile sp.; assembly: GCA_020216785.1. GTDB lineage: Bacteria > Desulfobacterota > Desulfomonilia > Desulfomonilales > Desulfomonilaceae > JAIWNO01. The sequence continues at coordinate 7,054 of JAIWNO010000197.1, read as the reverse complement.
TGGAAGATTTCGAGAGAAATTTTCTCGTGCCCGAAAAAACGCACCTTGCCGGCGGTATCGACGCTCATAGTGTGCGGTTTTCCTGCGTCGTGAAAAAGCAAGGCGAGCTTGAGCAGCGCGCGTTTTGGCCTGCCGGCGACGGGTTCTTCGTCCGCATACGACCGCACGATTTGCGCTAGGTCGCCGAATCGATCGGCTGCCGTCAGAAGTATTTCCAACTGCCTGACGGCTTCCAGAGTGTGGCTCCAGGCGTCAAGGTGATGGTATGGATTCTGATCCAGGCCCCTCATCGGCGCCAAGTCCGGGAACAACGCATCAATGAGGCCGCAGCGATCCATTTCGCGCAGTGAGTCCGTCGATCGCTCGGCCGCAAGCATAGCAATGATCTCGTCTCTGATGCGCTCGCCGGCAACACCGGCCAGTGCCGGCAGACTCGCGGGAATCAGCTCGAGAGTCTCGTCACTGATGCGGAACCCGAGGTCCGCTTTGAAGCGGAATGCTCTGAGAATGCGTAACGGGTCTTCAACAAACGATTCGGCGGAGCACACGCGCACAACGCCCGCCTCGATGTCTCGAAGGCCGCCCGTGGGATCCAACACAGGGCCTGATCTACCGGCGAGGAAGTCATCAAGCGCGAGAGCGAGCGCGTTGATCGTGAAATCGCGGGCAGCGAGATCAGCCTCGAGCGTGGGCCGTCGCAGTGTTGTCACATCAATGGTGACTGTGCGGGAACCCCGGCCCAAGACGAGCCGTGCCGTGCCGCGAGCCGGGTCCAGAGGAACGAACGCCACTCCGCGTCCGACAGGCCCTGCGACCCGCTCCGCTACTGCAACTGCGTCACCATCGAGCAACAGATCCACTTCATTGCCGCGGTCCCGCCCCATGAACCGGTCTCGGACCGCTCCGCCCACGAGGTAGACCCGCGGCGCAGCCCGGTTCAGAGTAGCAAGCAGGGAGCGTACTTCGGGTTCATCCCATGTTTCCATTAATGCCCACCGGCATTATGCGCGCGTGGCAGCTGCAACGAAAGAACCGTCACTGCGCGGCAATCAGCGCTCTACTTGGACAAGTTCAAAGCGGATCGTCCCGACTCGGTGGGACGACGTCAGGAGAAGAGGAATGCGGTGCGGGTCCTTGGAAACCCATAGGCAAGCCGTCCCGACATCGCCTTTGTCGCCGCCGGTAAGCTTGACCAGTCTCAGATCAAGTTTGATCGCCGGAAAGGCCCCCGCCTTGACCTGAACATGATCGTCGATCCCTTGGCTGACGAAGAGACGCGAGCGCGCCTTACCGTCGTAGATGTCCACGTACATCGGTTTGGAAAAGTCTTTCTGTTTCCGCAGTAGGCACGCGGCCGTGACCGGATCGTACACGTCGTTGGTCTGTTCCGAGTGATTCTCGCGCTCGTCGCCTTTGCGCTTCTCCACGTTCACCAGCCCCTTCTTGTGGTCGAATGTCAGATCCACCAGTTCGGAGGCCAAACGGTTGGAACGCATGTTGAACGTATACTGCTGCGGTTTGAAGGTCTTCGGCGAATGCGTGGACTGGATGCGGCTCCAAATCTCGACGATTGCCTTGAGGATCCCGTCCGAGACCGCTTGGACCACCACCTGAACCTGACTGCCGTCACCGGTGGTTCTGATGTCGCCATGGCCGGCCCTGCCGCCGTTCCAGGTGACTTCATACCGGAGGATCTCCTGTTGACGTACTGCTTCAACGTCACGCGTAAAGACAGGCGCGACGATCGCTGCGGGTACGGCGAGAGCAACAACGAGCAAACGAACGTGTAGCAGTCCAGGCCCTATCATCGTTCGTTATTCGGGAGGACCGCCGTCCGCGGAAGCAAACTCCGAGGCGGGAATTCCGATTCAGCTGTCTCCGTCCGACGGCGGCCCTGAGGTTCCGTACGTGACGCGACTTCGTGGGTCATGGCTTCGTGCGTCTCCAGTAAAATTTCCTCTTCTCGCTCGGCATTGTCGTGATGAGGGTGTCTCCCGCAATCTGGTACGGCCACCCTACCGAGTTGCCTCCGTCGTCGGTGATGTGGACTTCATTTTGCTGGAGGAAGAAATTGCCTTCCCTCTTCTTGACGATGTCGGAGTCGTTTTCTCTCCGTTGGATGCGACTGAACACAATGCGGTCCGGCTCCTTGAATTCCAATAGGGTCCGCGTTCCGGGATCGGGTGTTTTTTCTTCGTTCTTCTCATCTACCTGATGCGTGAGTTCCCATGTGCCGAAAAGTCGGCTGTCCGTCGTCTTCGCAGTCTGAAGAGTAAGGCTCAAGCACGACGCGCATAGAAGCGCACACACCACAACGGAGAGCCGCAGCCACTTTGACACGGCGTGCATCGCAAACACCCTCACACGGACCTGCTGGAAGACCGGGAATTGTACATTCAAGTTGGGGACTTCAGGGCCATACCCGCTACCACATGCTCCCGAAAGTTTTTGCCTGCCGCGGCGGCTCACCGGCTTCCGCCTTGGCGGTAACGGTCGGCTGAGCTTCCTGGGTCGGTTTGGGCTTCGGCGGCTGCTTGATCGGGAACTCACCTCTGGCAAGCCTCATGAGGAACGGCTGGTCGATGATAACGCAATAAGACCCTACTTCGAGGGTATGAAAGACAGCTTCGGCGTCCGCCCAGTCGAGACCGAGACAACCGTGGGTGAGTCTGCCGCCCGTGGCCTCCGCGTAGTGAATGTATCTCGTCCCGTCGAACACAATCTTGTATCGGAAGAACCCTGGAACCCGCCGGTCTTCATGGCGCTGAGGAATGGGCTCTCCTTCTTCGATGAAGTACCAGTCGGGTCTGATCCAGTCGTCGATCGCCGCCTTGGATTTCACGGGAAAGACCCCGACCGGTGTTTCAAACGCGCCTACTTCCGTCCTGCCCTTGCCTATCGCCACAGGACCGATCCGTAGGAGTCTTCCGTTATTGTCGTACAGATAGAACTGGTAATTGCGCTTATCAATCACGATAAACGGTTTGCCGTTCCGCTTGGGCACAATGAGTGCCCCTATTTGGCGGGCTTCAGCCATTACCGCGGCAACCTGGTCCTCGTCCTGAATCCGGTGACCGAATGGCTGATTGTCATACATCTCCTGCTGGGGAACCGGAGCGGCGCGACGCCGAGTCCGGGCCCCGCCGAATCCGCGCATCATCTGTTCCCTAAGAATCATCTCAGCGTCGCGCGAATCGTACTGAAGATCGGGAGGCAACTGTTGGCCACGTCCGTACCCGGGGGGGAGCTGCCCCATGTTCGGATAGGGCGATTGTGCAGGTGGAGTCCAGTCGGCTCCCGGATAATAGTGGTGGTTGTTATAACCGCCGGGGTACATCTGTGCGTGAGAGAGGGAAGATACGAGCAAGGCCGCCAGAAGCAATCCCAAACATCTTGTTAAATTACGCATGATTGAAGCCCTCTTATGCGGCGAAACTCCGACAAAATCCTTCATCAATCCGAAATCACTCTCGTCCGAGACATCTATAGAGGAAAGGGGCCTCCGTGTCAATGTTCATAGCCAATCAAGGGCCTTTTCCCATTTGTCGTCAAGAAGGACATGGTACCTGTGCTGGGCACGGGACGCGGCAGCCTGTTGTGTCTCTGATCTATTGTCACCCGGACCCTCGACCGGTTCCCATGCGTGCATCGCGCGATCCGTAACATGTTGGCATGGCTGTGTTTCTTTTTACTCAGTTCCGCACAAGGGGACTTTATCACAAGAGACCGTACTTCTTCATCTTGTACTGAAGATTGCTTCGAGAAATTCCCAGCATTTTTGCTGCCTTCGCCTGGACGTTCCCAGAGTTCCTCAGCGCCTCGCAGATCATTCGCTCTTCGATAGAGTCAAGCGCGCCGGCAAGGCCTTTGTCCCACGGAATCGCCATGTCAAGGTCTTTTCCGGTCTGAGACGACTGCCTCAGCTCAAGGGGCAGATCATCGAGGGTTATTGCGTTCCCCCTGCAAAGCACCAACGCGCGCTCGATCACGTTCTCAAGCTCTCGCACGTTGCCCGGCCACGAGTATCGATAAAAGGCCGCCATCACGTCAGGATGGACGTCCCTGATGGATCTTCCGAGCTTTTTGCCGAACTTGTCCAGGAAGTGGGCCACCAAGTGCGGGACGTCATCGAGTCGTTCCCGCAGAGGGGGCGCTTCGATATGCACCACATTGAGTCTGAAATACAGATCCTCACGGAACCGTCTATGATCGACTTCCTCTCTTAGGTCCTTGTTGGTGGCAGCGATGATTCGCACATCGACTTTAATGTCTTTGTTGCCGCCGACGCGCTGGAATTCCTGTTCTTGAAGCACCCGCAAGAGCTTGACTTGCAGTCCGAGGGGCATTTCGCCGACTTCGTCAAGAAATAGCGTCCCCCCATCCGCAAATTCAAACTTCCCCTGTTTCATCTGGGTCGCTCCGGTGAACGCTCCTTTCTCGTAACCAAAAAGCTCCGACTCAAGCAGCGTTTCGGGAACGGCCGCGCAGTTGATGGAGACAAAGGGCGCATCTCGACGCGACGACGCATTGTGGAGGCCGTGGGCGATCAATTCCTTACCTGTCCCGGACTCCCCGGAAATGAGCACCGTCGTGGGGGTATCCGCCACGCGCTTCATGAGGCTGAAGACCCGTTCCATTGGACGGGATTTGCCCACCATGTTGCCCCACACCGTTCCCAGCTCGGTCTCCAGGAAACGGATGTTGCGAATGAGGGAGCGCTTTTCCACGCCTCGTTCGACGGCCCGTTTAATCTCCCGATTGTCGAACGGCTTCTGGATATGGTCGAGGGCCCCCTTTTTCATGGCGCCGACCGCTTGGTCCACTTCCGCGAATGCGGTCATGAGAATAACCGGCAGGTCTGCGTCAAAGCTCTTGATTTCTTCGAGGAGATCAATCCCGGACATGCCGGGCATTTTGATGTCCGTGAGCACAGTGTCAACGTGCCTGGATTGAATGATTTCCAACGCTTCCTGTCCGGACGACGCCGTAATGACCTCGTAGCCCTCGTCTTCCAAGAGAGCTTCCAAAACCACCAGATAGTTTTTCTCGTCGTCAACGACCAGAATTGTGCTCATACAGCATCCCCGACACGGCCGCCGTTACCGGCGAGGTATTCGCGGGAGTTCTCTGCAGGAAGAACCACCGTGAATACAGCTCCGGCCCCGGGCTTACTTGCGACGGTCACTTCACCGCCGTGAGCGGTTACGATGTTATGGACAACCGACAATCCCAAACCGGTACCCATTTCGTTGGTGGTGAAGAACGGGGTAAAGACCTTCGCCAGCTCCTCGTCTTTGATCCCGTGCCCATCATCGGCGAAATTAACGCTCACGCGGGAATCTTGCTTCTCCAAGGTTATAGTGAACGTCCCGCCGTCGTCCATTGCATCGAACGCATTGATAGCCATATTGAGGAACGCTTGGTAAAGCAGGTTGACGTCCCCCGCTACAAGCGGCTCGAATCCCGCCGGTTCGGGCTGCACCCACCGGATGCCTCGGGCCTGGATTTCCTGTTCAAGGTTGTTTCGCACTTTCGCGATCACATCCCTGAGGTCGATCACCTTGAGATCCGGCAACCGCGGTTTCGCGAAATCGAGGAAATCCGTGAGGATAGCGCTCAGGCGGGTCGATTCTTCTACAATGATACCTGAGAACTTCTTGATCCGTCCAGCATCGGGATTTTCCTTTTTGAGCAAGACCTCTGCGGAGGATTTGATGATTCCCAGAGGATTGCGGATTTCATGAGCGAGAGTTGCCACCATCTGGCCGATCGAAGCAAGCTTCTCGGATTGCTGCAGCTGCTCCTCGAGGCGCTTTTGCTCTCTTGCCCGTTCCAAAAGGATTTGCTCACCCCGCCGCACAATGAGCGTCAGCGCGACAAACATGAATGCCATCAAACCTACCGCCGCAAGGATGATGGCGATAATTGACCGATAGACCATACCATACTGCTGCGACACGTCCTGGGTGACCTGAATCACTCCATAAATGTTGCCCAGCATCCAGAAGTTGCCCGTCACCTCGCGAAGAGGATAGTATGTTTCCGTCACCCAGGTCCCTTGCCAAAAGGCGGGCGTGGTTTTCACCTCCCGAATTACCGTGACGTCTCGCCCCGCGACGGCTCGCTCGAACGGTGACGGCTTTTCCTCCATCTTTCCGATGAGGTCGTACTCGGTGCTGTAGATTATTTTCCCCGATGGGTCGATGATCTTGATCCGCTGGATGTTCAGACCGTACGTAAAGTCTTTGATCAGCGCGTCGAGCGAGCCGAACTGGTCCCATTTGCGCAGGTCCATACGAACCCCGCGGGCCTTCAACGGTGCATAGAAACCGTTGTAAATGTTGTAGTTCAGGTTCTCGGCCAGAAGTCGCGCGTAGTTTTCTGCGCCTTTGAGAAGCGTGTCGACGTTCCGGGTGTAAAGGAAGGCCCCCAGAAGGAACGTGACAATTGCGATGACGGCGAAACCGGAAATGATAAAATATTTCAGAAGCCTGAATGGCCCTGCACCGACAAAGGCCCTGGCTTCTTCCCTCTTCATGTGTGCCACCCGCTCTCTCGGTCGCCCTCCACCGCGCGATGCGTACGTCTCGGTGCGGAGTGTATTTGTTTCCGCCTGGATCCAGATCCAAATCGTGGCCACAATTTATCATCAGGAGCCCCAAACGTAAAGAAGAACGCCTTGTGGAGATATCCCTTCTGTCTCCAGCCGGCCCGAGCGATCCACCGTGTCATTGCGAGGAGTGAAACAACAGAGCAAACCCCTTTGTCAAGCGTAGGAGATTGCTTCCCCCTTTTTTCAGCGGGGTCGCAATGACATCCCTGCCGTGATCCCCGGCCGCGGATAAGTGAATAGTTTCGCACGGTACCGGCAGGACGGCTCACGCAAGAGCATAGACTGGCGGTTCTGCGGTTTCAGTGGTCTGGAATTGGAAGAAATGCGCGGGTTCCGCGGGACGCGGCGCTACGCGTTGCCGAGATCATCCGGGTCCATGCGCTCCAGGATCTTGGTCAGCTCCTCGTCCGTCTGTTCGATGTCTTCCTGAGTGAACACGAT
>JAIWNO010000196.1 GCA_020216785.1 Desulfomonile sp. | reverse complement strand
CTTGCGACCGGGGGATTCGTCGGGCTTCTCCTCGGCCATGCCCTCGATGACATCCTCACTGACAAAGATCGGGACCCCACCCCAGGTCGCCAGCACAAGCGAATCGGACGGCCGGGCGTCGACCGTGAGGAGCTGCTGATCGGGCGATTTCATATAGATGGTTGCGTAATAGGTATGGTCGCGCAGATCGTCGATCTCGATGTGTTCGAGGACCAGTCCACTCTTCTCCATGATATTCCTAAGCAATTCATGAGTAAGCGGCCTTTGGAAGATCTCCTTGTTCATAGCACGCTGGAGCGCCATGGCTTCCATAGGCCCAATCCAGATGTACAGCTCGCGGTCGCCGTTCTTTTCCTTCAGTATCACAACCGGTTGCATGTTCCGTTGGTCCGAAGCAATAGCGACGATGGTCATTTCGTTGAATTTCTTGGCAGGCTTCATTCGAACCTCCGGGAATAAGGAACGACCGTTGGAACCGGCCGGGTGTGAAGACCCAATAGACCGATGAGGATTGTCTACTATTCCAAATGTAACCCTAACACCCGGTGAGGCTTATTGTCAATGCATTCGCGGAAGCACCACCGAGTGGCTCCGAGAGGATCGCTGTGGGAAGACATTCGCTGTATCACGGAATCAGAAAGTGCCCGGCGAGCTGAAATGTGGTAGCATCTACCTGGTCTTGGCCTTGCCGCAGGAGATGACGAACTCTGCGCGTGACCCTTGTTGCATTCGGACCGCCTGATGCACATACATATCTGAGGTGGCCGCAGATCAGTTGTTTTCGAAATCGCATCCCCGCAGCGAGCAACCGCAGACGCTCGCCGAATCCGAAACGCGCGCAAAACAGGCGACAGTTACCCGCGCTCATGAGGTTATACGATGTTTTTCCCGAGAATCAGTCCCAAGAAATGCAAACAATGCGACGAATGCATCCACATCTGTCCGACCAAGGTGTTCGAGAAGGACGAAAAGGAAACAACTGTCGCCAATCCCGCGGACTGCATCGGCTGTGAGTCGTGCATCGCGGTGTGTCCCGAGGATGCTATTACCTTAGAGGAGATCTAGAGCGTCAGGGCCGACGGACGGATCGGTTTCGAGCGGGACCCTACGCGACACGAGTATGGTACCGAACGGTTTGTCCTGATGTACTCTGACCAGTCTGAGCTTCACGACCTCCAGGAGAGCGAGAAATGTGACCAGGAGGTCGTGACGATCTGCTTGCTCTGCGAAAAGCGACTGAAAGGTAATGCAGTCAGCGTCCTTAAGACGGGAAAGGATTTCGTGGATTTTGTCTCTGATGGATAGACGATCGGGTTCGATCTCCAGAAGGTCTCGCCGCGAAGTGCGCGCCAGTACATCGCGGAACGCAAGAAGAAGGTCCGTGAGGCTCACATCAAGCGGCCGCATGTCCGGCGACGCTCCAATGTCCGACTCCGTGTCATCTCGAGTGAACACGTCCCGATCGAGCACCGGTCGGGCCGCCAAATTCTCCGCAGCTTCCTTGTAGCGTTGGTATTCGAGCAGGTGAGCCACCAATTCGGCGCGGGGGTCCTCGCCGGGCTTCTCCCCCTCTTCTTCCTCTGGCACCGGCAGAAGCATTTGTGACTTGATGTGGGTCAGATATGACGCCATCACGAGGTACTCACCGGCGACGTCCAAGTTCAGCGACTTCATCAGTTCAATCGTTTCGAGGTATTGCCGGGTTATCAGGGCGATGGGTATGTCGGTGATGCTCACCTCATTGCGATGAATGAGGTGGAGGAGCAGGTCCAGCGGCCCCTCGAATATGTCCAGCTTCACCTCGTACTGCATGAGCGTCAACCGAAGCCCTTCAATAGCAAGCCCGCTATAAGTCTGATCGGAGGGATGATGACATAGTCAATGACTCTCGTGAAGAACAAGAGAACGAGGATGATAAAGCCGTAAGGCTCCAGGCGGTCCATTTGATATGCCATCTCATCGGGAAGGAGTCCTGCGAGGATCTTTGAACCGTCCAACGGCGGTATGGGCACCAAGTTGAAGATCGCGAGCGCCACATTGATGAGTACCGCGTATTGGAGGATCTGGACAATCGGCCACAGAAAGAAGAACCCTGTCTGTCCCAAGACCAATCCACGCACCACGAACAGGATCGCGTGCAGCACTCCCGCTACCACCACAGCAGTGACCATGTTCGCTGCGGGTCCTCCCAAGCTCACCCACATCATGTCGGTGCGAGGATTGCGAAAGTAGCGGGGGTCCACTGGTACGGGCTTTGCCCAGCCAATGATTTGGGTGAGCACCAGAAAAACCGTGCCGATTGGATCAAGGTGGGTCAGCGGGTTGAAGGTAAGGCGTCCGGCGGCTTTCGCCGTGGGATCGCCAAGTCGAAGGGCCACGTATCCATGAGTGAACTCGTGGACTGTAATAGCCAGAAGAAATCCAGGCACCACGAGTGCGATTCTTTGGACGGTCTCGGCTATGGGTGCGTCGAACATTGCTCTCCATCAGCGTGTGGCTCTCGCGCATCGTTGCGCCGACCCGGGTAAAGATCACTTCTTCTGTTGCTTGGCCTTTTCGCCACCCTTCTTGGCGCCCTTCCTTTTCGCGGCAGGCGCTTGAGGCTTTTCCTCCACGGCTTTCTTTTTCTTCTTTTCTACAGCGCCTCCGGCCCGAGCTGCTGCCGCCGCCGCTTTGGCCTGCTCTTTCCGGTCCTTAAGCTCCTGTGTCTGGGCAGCGAGGAAGTTCAACCGGCCAATGGCGTCCCTGACCTGCTTAATCTTGGCACTGAGAGAGCGGAGTTTCGAGTCCTTGGCGATAGATCGCTCGTTGAGGCCCTGTTCCTTAAGGAGGCTCGTGCGAGATTCGGCCAGTCTTCTGAATCTGGCCATCTGTTGTTCTCTGGTTTCGCGACTTTTCGATCCCATAGATCACCTCACGGGGAATGCCTTGGGCAGTAAAGCATTTAATTTTATGGTTCACCAATTATTAAGTCAAGATCAGAGGCGAAAAAACAGCGATGGCGAATGAAGTCGTTTTTTGAAAGTGACATGGGTGCTCGGGTTGTATGGATGGTTCCACGCCTGAGCTTGGGGTGAAAGCTAGGCGCGGGGTGAGGTGGACCTGTGGTGGAATTGCCGCTTCGATGTACACAATTAGGGGCCGCGATGCGGCCCCTAATCTCATCATGTCAACAGCCTATCCTAGCTCTTTGGCACTTCCGGCTTCCTGGCAACGGCAATACGGTAGATGTCGTATATGTCGTAGAGCTGGATATCTTCGAAGCCGGCTCTGGTGAGGTTGTCCTGAATTTCCTGGCGGGTTTCGTACACTTCGCAGCATTCGCCCCGTGAACCGAACAAGCCAACCAGACCGCCCGGCTTGAGGAAGCTGTACATGCACGAGTAAATGGCCGGTCGATACTGGGGCTTCACGTGGGGGATCATGAAGGAGCTGATTACCTTATCGAAGAGTTCCTCAGGATGATAACCTTCGACCGAGGTTGTGATGACTGTCGTGTTGGTCAATTGGTGCTTTGCGACCTTTTCCTGGGCAAGCTCGATCATGTCCGGCGACAGGTCGATGCCGACAACCTCGCGGGCGACCCCGGCCGCGATCACCGTGGCCGAGCCGGTACCGCAGCCAACGTCCAGTACCCGGTCGCCCGGCTCGCAACACTGCTCGATGAGGCGGTCGAGCCCCTTGCGATAACCGGGGTCCATTGCCCATTGAAGGTCATAACTCTTGCGGCGATATTTGTAGTAGAGCTGGATGGCCCTTTCTGACGGCAGCAGCTTCACCACGGTGGTGCCCTGAATGTACGCGAGGCGCAGGGTCTTGATCACCGGGCGAAGGAGCTTGCGCCAAGGGGCGTCATCCTCACTCACCAACGTGTAGCTCATCTCTCCATACCCCCATCGTGGAAGTAAATCTCTCACCCTAATTTTAGAACCATAATATAACAGAATCGGGGACGCAAGAGAAAATCAGCCGCTCGCGGCACGGTGAGCTGATATGGTGCTGGAATGAATTACGTTTTTGGCTTTCTCCATCCCTTCCGTCACGATGAGCGCCACGGCTTCAGCTGCTGTCGAAATCTGCTCTGAAAGCCGCTCTCGCTCATCTTGTCCAAAAGGAGAAAGGACAAACTCCTCCGCGGACATCCCTTCCGGGGGTCTCCCTACTCCGAGGCGGACTCGAATGAAATCTTTGAGCCGCAGCGAATCGGCAATTGACCGCACTCCCTTGTGGCCGCCGTCACCTCCGCCGCTCTTGATCCGAATGCGACCCGGTACAAGGTCGAGATCGTCATGGATGACCACCATTTGGGTCGGGTCCGCGCTCAGGCGCCTCACGATAGGGCCGACAGCCTGTCCGCTAGCGTTCATGTACGTTTGGGGCTTCACGAGCACCACAGGGAGCCCTTCGATGAGTACACGGCTCGTGAAGGCCTTTTCCTTGGCCTTGCTCCACGTCCCCCCTGCTTGGTGCGCGAGCCGGTCCACTACCATGAACCCCACATTGTGACGGTGCCAAGCGTACTTACGGCCGGGATTGCCCAATCCCACAACAACCACCGGCTGCCCTGTGTGTGCTGTGATACTTTCCATTTTACCCCGTTTCTGATAATGCCTAGATATGCTCCGAGCCGACAACGAATGTCAAGTCAAGGCACCCGGAACTACTCCGTGAAACGACCATCGTTCGCGAATGAATACACAAACTTTTTTCCGATTCGTAAAACAAGCCATGGAAGATCTTCCCCAGGATTTTCGCGAGAAGCTGGAGAATGTCGAGATTATCGTGGAGGACTATCCTGATCGCGAAACCCTGGCCGACTTGGGGATCCGTTCAAGGCTGGATCTGATGGGCCTGTACGTGGGAACGCCCATCACCGAGCGGAGCGTGTTCCAGTCTCCTTCCCTACCCGATCGGATCTTCCTCTACCGGGTACCGATACTCAGGGCTGCGGGCGGAAGGCAACGGATCGCGGAAACGATTCGCGACGTATTCATCCACGAGGTGGGACATCATTTCGGATTCAACGACGATCAACTGGAACAAATGGAGAAGAGTTCCGAGTGAGCGCGGTGATCAGCCCCGAACAAGAACGATCCAAGAGACGACGGGAATTGGCCGTCGCGCTGGGAGCGATCTTGCTCGTCGTGGCCATTTTCCTGGTTGAGTACAACATCACGGTTGCGGCTGAAGACATTCCTGTCGCCGGGCACCTGCTCCTCTTCGGTCTGATCGGAATCGTAACCCTCCTGCTCATCCTCGTATTCTTCTTTCTCATTCGCAATATCTTCAAGCTCGTGTTCGAGCGGCGTCGGCAGGTTCTGGGGTCGCACTTGAAGACCCGGCTGACCGTGGCGTTCGTAGCGCTGACATTGGTGCCGACGGTAGTGCTTTTCATCGCAAGCGCCGGCGTGGTCCACACGACCATCGAGAGTTGGTTCAAGACTCGCGTCGAGGAATCCCTTCAAGCGGCCCTCGTCGTCGCCCAGGCATACTATCAGACCTCGTCGGAGAGCGTCCTGAACAGCGGCTCACGGCTTGCAGGGGTCATCGAGGAGCGCTCTCTCCTTGACCGTTCAGCTGAGATGTCCCTCCGCCGGACGCTCGAGTCGTGGCTCGTGCAAGAGGGTCTCAGCTCTATTCGGGCAGACTTCGCTGACCAGCGCCCCACCGTGGTGGTGATGGCCGACACGGTGAAATCGGTGGCAATACCCGCGCCGAGGCCAAGTTTTGTGAAGATCGGCTTTCAGGGGAAGAAGACTTCGAAAATCCTTCCGCTTGACGAAGGCGGAGACCTTATCCGTGGCATTATTCCGGTGGGAGCTGCCTCAGGCGGCCACGTACCTGCGGTGCTCGTGGTTGATTATTACATCCCCCAATCCCTCGCGGCACGGCTCTTCAGCATCTCCAGCGCCTACGGGGACTACCAGGAAGCCCGCGGGATGCGAGGCCCTGTGAAGACGGTTTACGTGTTGATCCTCTTGATGGTTGCGCTGCTGGTGCTGCTGATAGGCTTCTGGTTCGGCATGACCCTTGCCCGGGACATAACCGACCCCATTCAGAGTCTCGCCGAAGGAACGGGAGCAATAGCGGCGGGCAACCTGGACGTGTTCATCGAGCCCGTCGGCGATGACGAGCTTAGCACGCTCGTGCGGTCGTTCAACAAGATGGCTGCGGATCTCCGCCGCAGCCGAGACGACCTGGTGCGCATCAACCTGGACCTGGACAGCCGCCGGAAGTACATGGAGACCGTACTAAAAAACGTTGCGGCGGGTGTGCTCGCATTCGGACCGGACGGCCGTATCACCGCGGCCAACCGGTCGGCCGCACGGCTCCTTGGAGCCTCCGACGGAGATATGGTTGGCAAGACATCTTTGGAGGCATTTCCCGAGGCGTCAGCAACTGCAGTGACAGAACTCCTGGAGGAACTGGCCGAGTCCGGTTCTGAGGCAATCGAACGGCAAGTCACCGTATCGTTTCAGCAAAAGGTACTGTCTTTGCTCTGTTTCGCTAACAGCCTTACCGACGAGGAAGGACGCGACCTTGGCGTGGTCGTAGTATTCGAGGACATGACCCATTTGGTGAAAGCCCAACGTATGGCAGCATGGCGGGAAGTCGCCCGACGTATCGCACATGAGATCAAGAACCCGCTCACACCGATCCAACTCAATGCCGAACGAATCCGGCGCAAGTACATGGACCGCTTGGAGGGTGACAACACCGTGCTCGACCGATGCACCGCGACGATAATCGACCAGGTGGAACAGCTCAAGACCATGGTGAACGAGTTCTCCAAGTTCGCACGGATGCCTGCTGGGAACCCGGTGCCGGCGAACCTCAACGAAGTCGTGCGTGAAGTGGTGGAACTCTTTTCCAACGGCAATGAGAAAGTCCGGTTTTCGTTTCACCCCGATAACGAAGCGCCGACTGTCCACTTGGATAGGGAACAGATGAAACGAGCGCTCGTGAATTTGGTTGGAAACGCTGCCGCAGCTGTCGGCGACGGCGGCCGTGTCGATGTGACGACCCGCTACCGCAGTGATCTGTCGATGGTTTCCATTGAAGTATCAGACAATGGTCCCGGCATCGGCCCTCTTGATCGAGACCGCATCTTCGAGCCCTATTATTCGACGAAGGCGGGCGGCACGGGTCTTGGTCTCACGATTGTGAGCAGTATCATTTCGGACCATAACGGCTTTGTTCGGGTCCAGGACAATCCGACCGGCGGAGCGGTTTTCGTGGTGGAGTTGCCCGTCCGTCCCGTCCCCAGCCGTGAATCCACGCCCCAAAGCTAGGACTGGCGCCCGTGGAACCGCTCATCAGTCAGGCAGCGGGGGTTATCAGAGCCGGCGGCCTTGTGATCTTGCCCACCGAGACCTTTTATGCACTTGCTGCCGACCCCTGGAACAAAGCCGCAGTCAAACGGATCTTCGAAATCAAGGGCAGACCCCTCGACAAACCTCTCCCGTTGATTGCAGCGGACCGGACCTCGGTGGAAGGAGTCATTGTGGCGCCGGACCGACAAACGGTTCGTCTCATGGATGAATTCTGGCCCGGAAGCCTGACCATTCTCCTGGCGCCGGCGCGATCTGTCCCGCGCCTCCTCACTGACCCGGCGGGCAGGATTGGTGTGCGCGTGCCACCGGATTGCGCGGCACGATCTGTCGCAGCTCTCGCCGGCGGCTGGCTCACAGCAACCAGCGCCAACCTGTCGGACGAACCGGCTGCAGACAGAGTGGCACTCATCCGGGCGACCTTATTGGATGCGGTCGACTTGGTCGTGGATTTGGGCCGTACACCCGGAGGCCTGCCATCGACCGTGGTCGAATGTTTCAAAGGAGAACTGCGGATTATACGGGAAGGTGCCGTGAGCGCAGATCGACTGAGGTGCGCGACTGCATCGGACTGCCAATAATACGAACCGATTATGCCTCGGAGCGTGGTAGCGAATTGGCCTTGACACGCTAAGCGAGAGCGGCTAAAAAATAATACGCCGATGCTGGGGGATCGTCTAGCGGCAGGACGACGGGTTCTGGCCCCGTTAACCGAGGTTCGAATCCTCGTCCCCCAGCCAACAACCTCTTGAAATCATTCCATTAGGTCTTATTTCCTCAACCAGGGAGCCCGTAATCTCGCGGGATTGCCAAAAGCGCTTATCAGTCCGTCAATCTTCGAACCGACCCATCGTCCGCAGGTGAAAGAATGAAAGAAATAGCGTCTACCGATTTTTACAGCATCCACGTCGACAAGGCCAAGAATCGACTTTTCGTTACCTATAGGGGGACTTGGACTAAACCGACCCAGGTGCCGGACTTCTTGAGAGACCATGCTGAAGCGATTAACCAGCTAACGCCGGGATATACGGCGCTGATCGATTTCAGAGCAATGGACGCAATACTGCTTACGGATTTTATTGAAAAGGCCCAACTTGATGCTGTTCAGTCGGGAATACGGAAGGCCGCAAGGATCTATGACAGACCGACGTTCATCCAAATTCAGACCGACCACATCCGTAAGAAGACCGGACTGAATGCAAGAGCGTTTGAGAGCGTGGCCGAGGCTGAAGCATGGCTTGATGAGCCGTAGCTCCGGGAGTGATCACTGCATTATCGGTCAAACAACGCGGGCGGAGTTGCAAGAGCACAATACGCGTTTCCGATGTCAGAGTCGGGAGATGATATAGATCGCCCCGGTCGGGCAACGGCGACAAAATGAAATGTTGACAGTGTTATGGGGGGCGAAATGCGGTTATATCTTGTTCAGCATGGAGAGGCCAAACCAGCGGATGTAGATCCCACCCGAAGTCTCACGGACAAAGGGCTCGAAGACGTGCGCAAGGTGGCGGCATTTTTGAAGTCCAGGCGGCTCGCAGTGGAGGCTGTTTGGCACAGCGGCAAGACGCGGGCGGCTGAGACGGCCGAGGTGCTTAGCCAAGTCATTTCCAGCAATCAGGGAGTATTACAGCGCGAGGGTCTTGCGCCGAACGATCCGGTGGCCACAGTGGCAGAGTATTTGACCACTTTCACCGACGACCTGGTAATCGTGGGGCATTTGCCTTATCTTGGCAAACTGGTGTCAGTGCTCGTAACCGGCTCTGAAGCCGCGAACATCGCATCTTTCCAGATGGGAGGCGTGGTCTGCTTGGAGCGGGACGAGGCCGGCGCTTGGCGAGTCCGGTGGATGGTCACCCCGGACTTGCTCGATTGAGCATCACATCAGCCCTAATCAGAGGATCACGTCGGCAAGGCGGGAGCTAGAGCCGGAATCATTCGGCTGCGGAGGAGATCATGAGAGAGATCGCATCCACCGACTTCTACAGCATTCATGTCGATATGGCCAAGAATCGACTCTTCATCACCTACAAGGGGGCTTGGATGAAGCCGGCGCAAGTTCCGAATTTTGTCAAAGATCACGCTGATGCGATCAAGCTCCTGTCGCCCGGATTTACGGCCCTCGTCGACGTCAGACAAATGGAGGCCATGCTGCTTTCCGATTTTATTCGCCAAGCGCAGTCAGACGCTATTCAAGCAGGGATCAAGAAAGCGGCCAGGATCTATGACAAGCCCACCTTCATTCAGATTCAGGCGGAACATATCCACAAAAAGACCGGCCTTAATTCCAAGGCGTTCGACGATGTGGCTGCCGCTGAGGCATGGCTCGACGAGCCCTAGGATCTGTAGATCCTGTCGGCTGCGCCAAGAAATCCGAGACCCCGGGTATCATATCCTTCACTCATTTCCTCCTGACAAGATCAGGATTGACTATCGACGTGAGGGCGGAGTATGCTCGCCGTTGTGAGTGGTGGGATTCTCTGTCCTCGAAACAGCGGTCGCGTCTTGTTGGACCCAACGTGTCGGCAATGGATTGGTGAGGGTCGGAAGCTTCCACAAGCAGCGCCCGCAGCTTTCCACGCATCGAGGGACCTTCGTCCGGCGAGCTCTTTCCCGCCAAGCTTTCAAGGAGAGAGCGGATGCCTGTCTCACAACGCAGCATTTTCGACTCA
>JAIWNO010000195.1 GCA_020216785.1 Desulfomonile sp. | reverse complement strand
ACCGGAAACCAATTGAGGCCGAAGTGATGTCCATGAGCCCGGCGCTGGAAAGCTCTACAGGAGGTCCGATAGAATTCGATGAATCGATGAGCGTGCGCGTTGCATTGATCCGGCAGCTGTATTCTCAGGCTCACCTCGGCTTGTATGGTAGTCTTGCCGGCGCAGTTCTTCTCGTCGCGGGATTGTGGAGCCAATTCCCTCAACAGCGTCTCCTCGTCTGGTTTGTGCTGCTTGCTATTACACAACTCTCACGGTTGGCCCTGCTTTCTCGATTCCGTCGAATGTCGCCCCCAGACGAGATCACACTTCGGTACGGCCAATGGTTTCTCGTTGGTTCCTGCGCAACCGCCATCCTGTGGGGAGTGTTCGGATTTGTTTTCTTTCCGGCGCAAAGCTTCCCGCACCAGTGCCTACTGGCGTTATTCCTCGGCGGTATCGCATTAACGACTATCGTGGGGCAAGCCCCGCTCGCTGAATGTTTTGTATCATCGACTATTCTTACGATGACGCCCATGAGTATCCGCTTTTTTCATCAAGGAGACTCGGTTTCCGTAGTTGTCGGACTCATGAGCCTGCTCTTTGCGCTGGTTCTCATTGGTATGGGCTACTCGGTCCACGGCATGATCAAGGCTTGGGCGCGATTGAAGTTTCAGAGAGCCGGGCTTGTCGAACAACTGGAAGCGGGGAAAACAGACCTCGAAAACCACGTGCACCAACGCACCGATGAACTGGTAAAGGCCAACGAAGTGCTCAAGGCTGAAATTGCGGCCCGCCAGAAAACGGAACAGGCGCTGAGAGAAAGCGAAGAAAGGTACCGTGTACTGGCAGAGAATTCGTTGACGGGCATCTATGTTCATCAGGATGGCAAATTTGTCTACATCAATAATCGTGCGGCTCAGGTGCTCGGATATACTCCCAAGGAGCTTATCGGCCGGTTCATATGGGATTTCGTAGCTGTGGAGGACCGGGACAGGACCCGGGACATTGTGGCAAATCGATATAGGGGCACGGAAATCCCTTCGCCTTATGAGTTCAAATTGGTTACGCGAAGTGGCGAAACGCGATGGGCGGCAGTCCTCGCGACGGTGATCTCGCACGAGGGGCGTCCGGCCACATTGGCAAACGTCATCGACATTACCGACCAGAAGCGTGCCGAAAGCGCTCTGCGCGAAAGTGAGGCCCGATACCGGGAATTGTTTGAGAACGCGTCCGACATCATTTACACACACGATTTGCAGGGGCGCTACACGTCCGTCAATCAGGCAGTCTCTATACTGGGCTATACCCCTGAGGAATTCCTGTCGCTCAGTTTCACGGATTTGATCGATCCCACCTACTTGCCCATTGCTCAAGAGCAGTTCCGCAAGAAGATCGAAGATGGCGTTATATCCACGGGGCCGTACGAACTACTCGTCCGCGCAAAAAACGGGACACTGCTGTGGTTCGAGGTCACGTCGCGCGTGATCAAGGAGGGCAATAAACCTGTAGGGGTCCACGGCATCGGCCGAGACATCACCGCTCGCAAACGCGCTGAGCAAGCCTTGGCGGAATCGGAAGAGAAATTCAGACTGATCGTACAAAACGCCAGCGACGCCATCCTAGTGGCACAAGACGGCGTCCTCAAGTTTGTAAACCCCGCGTGCAGTACCTTGGTCGGTTATTCAGAAGAAGAGCTGACTTCACGGGTGTTCACCGATTTCATCCACCCGGAAGATAAGCGCCTGGTCCTGGAACGATACCAGCGACGGCTGCGGGGAGACGCGGTACCCAATGTTTACCCTTTCAGAGTTGTAGACAAGTTCGGCAGCATCAAGTGGGTCGAGATCAACGCTGTGCTGATCACTTGGGCCGGACGACCGGCAACGCTGAATTTTCTCACAGATGTAACTGCAAAGCGTCGGATAGAGGAGGAACTTGCCAAGATTGAGCGGTTGGAGTCTCTGGGGATCGTTGCAGGAGGTATCGCTCATGATTTCAACAACATCCTCACCGCGATCGTCGGCAATATTTCACTGGGGAAACTCTTAGCCTACCAGCCCGACAAACTCATGAATAGGCTGAGCGAGGCGGAGAAAGCCTGCGTTCAAGCGCAAGGATTGACCCAGCAGCTTCTGACTTTTGCCAAAGGCGGGACACCAATAAAGAAGCTCGCGTCGGTCCGGCCCATAGTCCGCGATTCGTGTCAGTTCGCTGTGCGAGGCTCAAACGTAAAGTGCGAGTATTCCCTGCCGGACAATCTGTGGCCCGCAGAGTTTGACGAAGGGCAAATCGGACAGATCATCAACAACTTGGTCATCAATGCAGACCAAGCCATGCCTCAAGGAGGAGTCATTCGCGTCGCCGCGGAAAACGTGATGATTGATCAAGACCAGGGCTTGCCCTTGAAAGACGGTCCCTATCTCAAAATAACCATCCGGGATCAGGGCATCGGTATTCCGCAAGAGATTCTTCCCCGGATCTTCGATCCCTACTTTACCACGAAGCGAAAAGGCAGTGGTCTCGGGTTGGCGACCTCGTTCTCTATAGCCAAGAACCATGACGGCTTTATCACAGCGGAATCCGAGCCGGGAGCGGGGGCTTCGTTCTCGCTGTATTTGCCGGCACGTCCTGACCGAGTGGTGAAGCCGCGGGACGAGAGGCAGGAAATCCTGGGGGGATCGGGAAAAATCCTGTTGATGGACGACGAGGAATCGGTCAGGGACCTTGCGGCAGAGGCTCTCACTCTTATGGGCTATGAGGTGATTGTCGCGTGGGACGGTGCGCAAGCCATTGAATTCTATCTTGCCGAACGAAAGTCGTCGCGACCATTCGATCTGGTGATCCTTGATTTGACGGTGCCTGGCGGCTTGGGAGGCTTACAGACCATTGAGCGTATTCTTGAGATCGATCCGGGCGTGAAGGCGATTGTCTCGAGCGGCTACTCCAATGATCCGGTCATGAGTGACTTTGCCAAGTACGGATTCAAGGGTGTCGTGGCAAAGCCGTACAGTGCTAAGGAACTCGCAGATGTCGTACGGCGGATAATTGCAGAGTGACACAAGATTGATTCCGTGGCCCAATGTAGGGGCGGGTCTGAAACCCGCCCTGTCGGTACGAGGCCAATCAGCTGGGAAATGATGAGTTTGCGATCCTGTGACCTCTTGGCAGCTACTTGATGTCGAGCAATTCCACGTCAAAGATCAACGTCGCGTTTGGGGGAATCACTCCACCGGCCCCACGGGCTCCGTAACCCAGTTGAGGCGGAATAGTAAGTTTAGCTCTGGTGCCCTTTTTCATGAGCGCCAGTCCCTCATCCCAACCTGGAATCACCTGCCCCATGCCGACCACGAAGCTGAACGGTTGATTGCGATCGCGTGAGCTGTCGAATTTCTTCCCGTCGACCAGGGTTCCAGTGTAGTGGACGACGACAGTCTGGCCTCGCTGCGGTACAGGACCGGGACCTTCCTTGATCACATCGACTTTCAGACCTGACGGGGTCGTGAACGATTGACCGGCGGCCGACACTGGGGCCGTCGCAAGAAACAAGGGAGTCAGCAAGAACGTACAAAGAAACACGTGCTTTTCCAATAGAATCTCCTTACCGAGACGATCTTGATGTGGTGTCTATTATCAGGCATCTTCCGCACTGTCCAGCGCAAACGATAGCGCCCGGGAGGAAGTCCCTCCTCCTCTCCATTGCGCACACATAATTCAGCGACAGCCGCAACATAGTTTTTGACTTGGCCAACTCATCGTTATCCTTGACGCGTCGTTTCTTCCGAAGTAGTGGTGATGCTGCAAGTTTCTGCAGTACGGAGATGACGCACTCCAGTCTGACCAACAGTTGAGAGAATAGCTGGAACAGGCGAAGGAGTTCGCCGGGTCATTGACTGCAAAGTAATCTCATTCAAGGAAAGCGATTCATGGACATCATTGATCTCAAGAAAGAAGGCGATATCTTTATTCTTACCATGCGGAGCGGAGAAAACAGGTTTAACCGGACTTTTGTCGACGCTATGAACGAGGCACTCGATTCAATTGAGATCTCAACCGGGCCGGCGGCTCTCGTGACTATCGGCGGGGAAGACAAATTCTATTCCAACGGTCTCGACTTGGCATGGCTCACCGGGAACGGCCAGGCGGAAGCTCCACAATTCATCAAAGCTGTCCTGAAGCTTCTCGGACGGATAATGGGATTTCCGATGCCCACCGCAGCCGCGATCAATGGGCATGCGTTCGCTGCCGGCGCCATGCTGGCTTTGGCACACGACTTCAGGATCATGCGATCGGACCGCGGGTTCTTCTGCTTGCCCGAAGTGGACATCAACATCCCGTTCGCCCCAGGCATGACGGCCCTAATCAAGAGTCGTCTCACGCCCGATGTCTTTCGGGACTTGCTTCTCACTGGGGCTCGAAAAGGAGGTGTCGAGGCCAAAGGAATGGGCATCGTCGATGAAGCGGTCTCCGCTGAGCAGGTACTCCCACGTGCAGTGGCTTGCGTTGCCCCGTTGGCCCATAAGAACCGGCAGACGTACGCCGCGATCAAGAGAGGCATGTACGCGCAAGCACTTGGCCTGCTTGAAGAGGGAGATCTTGGTCCGGGGACCGCAGTGTTTTCGTAAGCCCATAACTCTCGGGGGAACCCTTCGGCCTTCCAGGATCTTGGGGGCAGCGCCGCGCAGTTGGGTAGAGTGTTGCTTGCGGCCCGGGTTCCGGCTCGTTGATTTGCCTTGCTGCTCCATCGGCTCTATAATGAGTTTATGGATTCATTTGAGCCTCTTGATCCTCCAGGTTCCAATGCCGCCGGGATTTACGTACATATTCCATTCTGTCTCGCTCGATGCACGTACTGCGGGTTTGCAACGAGCATTTTCGATCGGGAACGAGTCCGGCGGTACGTAGATCTCCTTCTCCGGGAAATCGAACTGGCGAGTGCGGAATGCAGGGCCGCCGGAGTACCCGAGCGACGGTTCGATACGATCTATTTCGGCGGCGGGACCCCTTCCCTTCTTAATCCACGATTTGTGCGGAGAATAATCGAAGCACTGCGGCGGCACTTCAACTTCAGTGCGGATGTAGAAATCACCATCGAGATCAATCCTGCCACGGTGGGTGTGACAAATCTCAAAATCATGCGGGACGCGGGCGTGAACAGGGCAAGCCTGGGGTTGCAGTCTCTGGCGGATGACGAGCTTCTGCTTATGGGCAGGCCCCACAGCGCACAGGATGGGCCGGCTGCATTCTCAGACCTCCGGAAAGCAGGCTTTGACAATGTGTCGGTTGACCTTATCGCGGGGTTCCCCAGTCAGACCATCCAGTCGGTAACGGCGAGTATGCGCTCCGTGATGGATCTTCGTCCCGAGCACATGTCGATTTATCTTCTCGAAGTCAAGGAAGGGTCCCGGCTCGCCCTTCAGATTGAGCGCGGAGAAGTCGCGCCGCCCGACGACGACCTTGTAGCAAACATGTATGAGGAAATCTGCAACATCGCAACAACGCACGGATACGAGCACTACGAGATAGCGAACTTCGCTCTTCCGGGGCGGTGTAGTCGCCACAACCTGAAGTACTGGCAGGACGGTGATTACCTCGGTTTGGGCATGGCGGCTCACGGATTTATCAACGGTACGCGGTACGCAAACCACGAACAGCCGGCGGAATACGAACGATCAATCGACCGAGGCGAACTACCGCGTGTTACCATCACGCAGCTCTCGGCAGAAACGCGCCTTCGAGACGCCTTGATCATGGGGCTCAGATTGATAGAAGGTGTCGATCCCGAGGTGATTGCCGCGAGGTATCATGTGGATGTGTGCTCGTTCGTTCGATCCGCCGCGGGCGATCTGGAGGATGCCGGTCTGATTCGCGTCGGCGAAGATCGGATTGTGCTCACTCCGAGGGGCCGGCTCCTGTCCAACATGGTTTTCGCCCGGTTTGTTTAGCTCCAGCAGTCCTCGCATGGAGAAACGGCGCTTCTCAAAACCGCGCCGTCCGTTCAAGCTGATAAGCGGCTGAACACGAGCACCGTAGTGCTCCCACCAACCCTTCCGGCGACCTCCGATTGATTATCAATTTCGCCGACTAACAAATACACCTCTTTGTAAAAAACATTTTTGCGAAAACGCCCCTATGGAGGCGGGGCGAGACGCCGGCGCAACCGGTGTTTTCATGTTCTGTTACGGCGGTCCCAGCTGTGGGAATTGGTGCAGGACGCGCTCGACCCGAAGTCTATTGTGCGCTACGTACAGGGCGGCCTCGCTGCAGCAGATACACCGTCGCCACGGTTCCTGCGCCCAACAGATCCGTAATCAGGCCTGGATCTACAAGCAAAAGACCACCCCCAATCAGAGCAAACCGCTCCACCGATCGGAGGCCGGCGCTCCAGAAACCTGCAACTCCCGCGCCCAAAGCCACCATGCCCAGGACTGACGTCAAGAGCATCTGCACAACGAGCAGCGGCGTAGCGCCCACGAGCACCAACGCCGGGGATAGCGCAAAGATGTAAGGCACCAGGAATGCTCCGGTCGCAAGTTTAACCGACTCTATCCCGGTCTTCCACGGGTTCGATCCGGCAATGGCGGCTCCCGCGTAGACCGCAAGCGCCACGGGAGGCGTGATGTCGGCCACCACGCCGAAGTAAAAGACGAAAAGGTGCGCGGCCAGAGGCACCACCCCAAGTTTCACCAAAGCCGGCGCGGCCATGGTGGCCAGCACGATATATGTCGCGGTGGTCGGAATCCCCATACCAAGCACCAGCGACGCGAACATGGTGAAAACAAGCGCGACCACCAAGCTGTTCCCTGCAAGATCCATCATATTGGCCGAGAGCTTGAGGCCAATGCCGGTCAAAGTCACGACGCCGACAATGATGCCGGCGGTCGCACAAGCGGCTATTACAGGGAGAGCAGCGCGGGCGCCTGCCTCCATTGTCCTCAGGATGTCGAGCGGCCCCATCCGCGTCCTGCGCCGGAACATGCCCAGTATCCACGCCAGGGCCATGCACCAGACGGCAGCTTTGGCTGCGGTAAAACCGGACTCCAAAAGCCAGAAGATCAACACCAGCGGCAGAATTAAATACCCCTGCTTCAGAAGCACATCTTTCAGTTTCGGCAATCTGTTCCGAGGCAAACCTACGAGTCCCTGCCGCAGTGCCTCGAAGTGCACCATAAGGAATACGCCGGTGAAATAGAGGATCGCAGGAATAGCCGCGGCCTTGGCGATCTCGAAGTACGACAGATTGAGGAACTCCACCATCACGAACGCAGCAGCGCCCATGATCGGCGGCATGATCTGCCCGCCGGTTGACGCGGATGCCTCCACCGCCGCAGCGAACTCCGGTCGATACCCGAGCTTCTTCATCATTGGGATGGTGAAAGAACCCGAGCCCGCTGTATTTGCGATGGAGGAGCCGGAAATAGTACCCTCAAAAGCGCTGGACACCACCGCAGCTTTTGCGGGGCCTCCCGGGCTGGTGCCGGTCAATGCCATTGCCACATCAACGAAAAACTGGCGAATACCAGTCTTTTCAAGAACTTGCGCGAACAGAAGATAGACAAAAATTACCGTCGCTGAAACGCCGAGAGGAATCCCCATAATCCCTTCGAGTCCGAGATACGAGTGCTCCAACACACGTTGCAAAGAAAGGCCCCGGTGAGCGAACAGTCCGGGCAGGTAATTTCCCCACAATGCGTAAGCAAGAAAAGCAGCCGCAACAGCGATCATGGGCCAACCGGCCACGCGGCGCGTCGCTTCGAGCACGAGGATTACGGCCAGCCCTGCCACAGCATAGTCCATCGGCGTGTTGATACCGGACCGCGCGAGGAGATCTTGATAGAAGACCACTTGGTAAAAACCTGCGACTGCGCCAAGCAGCGCCAGGACAACATCGTACCACGGGGGCGCTCCCCTCTCCACATCTTTCCACCGTGCCGGATAAAGGAGAAAAACAAGGCCGAGCCCCAGACCGAGATGAACCGACCGCTGCAATTGGGGGGCAAGAGGAATCGTCGCAGCCGTGTAGACGTGGAATGCGGCGAGGCCGACCCCGGCCGCCAGCACCACCCACGACCAAGGTCTTCGAAGCCGCCGAAATGAGGATTCTCGATCGAGCCCTGTGGGCAAGGCCCTGTCCGGCTTCAGAGCTTGCTCATGCTGTGTCGCCACTGCAGGACCTCAGCCCAAACAATCAGTATTAATGGTATACGCTGGCACGTCACACGGAATTGGCAGTCAGGGCCTGCATCGGCAACCAGATTCCAACAGCGGGTGTCCCGCTCCAGCCAATGGCCGAGTGGTGAGACGGCAAAGTTAAGCTGGTCAAAGCATCGGCGGTAGCCGGTCACGACCACCCTTCCCTCTTCAATTCGCCAATTAGTGCCGTCTTCCGGGCCGGAAGGCAAGTTCGGGCCCTCGTGGTCGAAGGCCATTTCCCTGAGGCAAATACTGCCGTCCTGGTCAATTGTGAACGTCTCGGCAACCGGACGTCTGCTGACCGTATGAATCCAAGTGAGGCGCAACTCAGCTCCTGCACGGGCCCGGACAGTCCAAAGCGGAAACCATCCGCGCGCCGGTCGGACAGTAAGCGCGGCAACCGGATAGCACAGCACCGCCACGGCAAGGATTCCTGCAGCAACAAACTTGCAACCGAACCTATTCCACTTTGATACCCTGCTCTTTGAAGTAGCGTGCTGCGCCCGGATGGAAGGGAATAGTGACACCATGAACTGCAAGCCTCGAGGAAAATTCCTTGGCTTTGGCGTGGCCGATGGACTCGGCCTTGCCAAACAGCGCTTTTGTCATTTCATATACCAGCTGACTGTTGATCTCATCTCGCACCACGAGCATGGCCTTGAGCGCCACCACTTCCACGTCCGCGTCCAATCCGCCGTATGTTCCCGCGCGAACGGGGAACTCCACGTAAAAGGGGTGATTTCGCTTAAGTCTTTCGGCGTCGATAGGTAGAAGGCGAATAGTTGTCGTAGTCTGTACGTCAGCAAGTGCAGCATTGGGTATCCCGGCCACGATCACCAATGCATCGGCCAGCTTGTCTCTCAGTGCCGTAGCACCCTCAGCGAAGCCAAGAAAGATCGGTGTGACGTCCTTGTTCTCTTTGTAGGTCATCCCGTAAGCGGAGAGGATTTGACGTGATGCCAGCTCAGTTCCGGAGGCCGCAGCGCCGACAACTACCTTCTTGCCTTTCAAGTCTTCGATCTTTCGGATCGTGCTATCAGAACGCACCACGATCTGCACCACTTCGGGATAAAGGGCACCGATCGCGAGGTAGCTCGTGTATTTCTCACGCTTGTCGGCAAAGGATTCCTTGCCGGTGCGACCGTACTCCGCGATATCATTTTGAACGAGCGCCAAGTCCGCCTCGCCTTTGGCGAGCAGCCGAATATTGGCAACGGAAGCTCCGGTAGCCTGGACCGTGACGTTCAGTCCCGGGATAGAGTCCTTCCAAAGTTTAGCAATGCCGCCGCCGAGCGGGTAGTAGGTTCCGCCGGTGCCGCCGCTCGCCATAATCAATTCGACATTCTCGCCGGGCCGCCAAGGCTTCTCCTTTGATGCCGACACCGGAGGTAGGCTAAGACCTACCGTTGCAGCGATACAGACAACAAACCCGAGACCCCATCGTATTCGTGACCGCATGACCCCATCTCCTGCCGCCTTTTCGTCCGTCGTGAATATCACAATTCCCGGTTGTAAGAAAGGAGATCGTGGCCGAAGAAGTCTCGTGGTTCAAAGTCATGGAAACGCCTATCTATATTTTTCATTCACAAAAGCCAGAGATTCATCAATTGCGCTCAGAGTCAGCTCCAGGTCTTCATCAGTGTGCCTATAGCTGATATAGGCGTGATGGTACGGTGAGAAAAAGAACTTCCTCCGAATGAGCTGAGTGTAGAAATCCGTTCGTTTGCCCTTGTATGCGCCGGATTCGTCCTTCTTGAAGGTGATATAGAACATCGGCGCAACGCCGGTCAGTACGGCCCCCACATCATATTTGTCGATCAGCGCTTGGAGC
>JAIWNO010000194.1 GCA_020216785.1 Desulfomonile sp. | reverse complement strand
TTCTTCAGGAACTGTTCACCTTTTTGCCAAATATTGTCGAGCACATTGTCCCGCTCAAGGATTTCTATGGTCTTGAGCGCAGCGACAAATCCTTCACTGTTCGGAAAAAAAGTGGAAGATATAAAGAGCTTGTGAGCGGCCGCCATCATGACATCCCTTTTCCCGGTCACGACGGAGATGGGATACCCGTTGGCCATAGCTTTCCCAAGAACAGTCAGGTCAGGCGTGACGCCGTAGAGCTTCTGCGCGCCGCCCATGGAAAGCCTGAATCCCGTCCGGATCTCATCATAAATCAAAACAGCGCCATACCGGTCGGCGACTTTCCTTACGCCTTCAAGGAATCCGGGCGCCGGGATCTGCATTTCCTCATGGTTGGGATGACCGAACGGCGTCATGATGATGGCGGCAGTATCGTCCCCGTGGACTGCCATGAGGTCTTCGAGTTGAGCAAGGTTATTGTATCGAAACTCAAAGACGTCTTCGTAGAATTTCGGCGGGATACCGCCCTTCATTTCAACACACCAGTCGTGCCAGCCATGGTAGCCGCAGCGCATCACCTTAAGTTTGTTTGTATAGGCTCGTGCAATACGAATGCTTGCGCTCGTCGCGTCAGAGCCCGTTTTCAGGAATATGCTCAGCTCAGAGGAAGGCACAAGCTCAGTCAGCTTTTGGGCAAGCACATTCTGGTACCTTTGCGTGAGAGTAAAGCAGAAACCTTTCTCCTTTATCTGCTTGTAGACAGCTTCATCCACCTCTTCCTCACGGTAACCCAGAATAATGGGGCCGTAACCGCACATGAAATCGATAAACTCATTGCCGTCCACATCGGTGAGCCGGCAGCCTTTGCCGGTATCAAGAAAGATAGGATATTCGCCATCGATAAAATCGGCCGGTTTTCTGGCGCCCAGGACGCCTCCCGGTATCAGCCCGGTCGCTTCTTCAAACAGTTGACGGCTCTTGGAGATATTCAGCTTTGGTATCTCTTTCATGAGAAGTCTCCTGTCCCGCGCTACACGGTCAACATGGATGAAATTTTTTCTGTCTGATGAATTCTTGCGCCTCGCTTCAGGAAAGCTGTCAGGAACTTGGCGGGATCGATACAGCCTTCCGGCGCCACAACACCTTTTTCGGTCACATCGCCTGCATCCATCATGAGCGCTGCAATGGCAGCGGGAAGCCCTGTCCCTGGGGCCATCCTCCCGACCATATCGGCTGTGTATGTCACCTTGTTGCCGGCTCTTTCGCCTTTGACTATGACCTTGAGACCAGATGACTGGGGACCATTGTCCCTTCCTTTCGGAATGGTTTCCCAAAGCTTCAATGCAAGGTCATAAGGAGTCACCTTGATGCCTTTGATTTCAATGGGCTCCTTGCCTAAAAAGCCCGTATCCCTTTGTTCCTTTATCAGCTCATCCACCCACAGCGGGATGAGTGCGCCTTTGATTATCACGTTCTTGACGCCCTTGATGTACTTGGGGATGGTCAACGGCTGGGGATGGCCCACGTACCGCACGTGACAGGTACCCAGAGGTTCCAGAAACTCCTCTACCGCCACGTCGGTTCCTCCTTCCACGTGGACCAGCTCACCATTGATATATTGCGGCACTTTCCCGAGCGTCATGTGGAGGCTGTGGTCCCACGCCGCTCCCGCAAGCTCGGCGATGCTGACCACCCAATAGAGATAAATATCATCGACGCTGTCCAGCTGGTCTGCATACCATTTGACCAGAACATTATTGGTTCCCGGATCGGAGCCCATGCCGGTAAGCACGGTGATGCCGGCTTCTCTAGCCATTTTATCTATCTCGGAGTTAAAGAGAATTTCGGTTCCCTCATAGTCATCACAAATATCAATATAGTTTACCTTCGCCTCAACCGCGGCTCGTGCAACCGGCACCGCAGTCTTGTAAAAGGGGCCTGCGCAGTTGATCACAACATCGACTTTTTTGAAAGCATTCACCATGCTTTTGTGATCATTTACATCCATCTTGATCAGGTTCACTTTTTCGCTGTCGCGTAATTTCGGCGCCAATCTTTCGGGGTCCGGGTACAAATCACCCAGGACAATTTCCGTGACCTGTTGCTGCTTCACGAGATCTCGGGCAACGCCCTGCCCCATACTGCCGGCTCCTCCTAACACCAAGGCACGCATACGCTATTCCTCGCTTCAGATAGGGGAATGTTCCGCCACTGCCCATTTCGGGGCTTTGCGGACCTGTGATTGAACGGCCGATGGTCTCCGACGGCCGAACCGGTATGGATTCGTCGAGTCGGATGAACCGGCCGTCGGAATTCGGATGCTCAAACCAGGATAACGGCTCTGTTGAGCGCCTTTGACCATAACTCATCCACTTTCTCCGTGTCAACCTTGGTTCTGAGACGAATGCAGGGACGAACCGGCGGGAGAACGCTTTCGCATGAAAGTCGTCGCCATAAGTACGTGCTATCGGGTGTGCGTATGGGGAGGTGCGGAGGGGAGATAAAGTCTCCTCTCCGCAGGATGGCGCAGCGTGGCGCTCTTAATACCCATCTCCGAGGCGAAGCCATGAAGTGTTCACCGAAGCCGACAACTTTCATGATTCGTTGTGCCCAAAAACCGGGGCATAGGAGTTGGTATCCAGGAAATCGGAGCGTAATCTCGTTGCGGTTATCAAACCTGATATAATCCCGGAGGCGCAGGCAAGGGTAACCGTGGACAGAGCCGCCTGAAGCAGGTCGCCCCCCCATAGATGGAGCGACACTACAGCTCCGCGCCCTAAAGCGATTGCACGGAGAGGATCGACCATTTGAAATGTTCATTGACAGCCATTGTCATATCTTCACACACCGAATCGTCGAAAACGTCGAAGCAAAACCATCCATGCTTGCGGAATTGAAGCTCAATACCCGCGGCGCTTTGGAGCGGCTACCTCCAAAAGCGCTTCAGGAGTCCGCTGAAGCGAACGATGTGGATCTTTGCGTGCTCCTCCCAACCGCTGCCCCGAACAAAGTGCGATCTGAGAATAATCGCTTCATACGCATGGCTGAGCAATTCCCGAGACTCAGGACTCTGGCGACTCTGCACCCGGCCATGCCTCGGCTTTCCGATGAGATCCAGCGCATGTTCGACCTTGGAATCGCGGGATTCAAGTTTTCGAGCTTTTCCCAGCGATTTGATCCGGCATCCCCCGAAACCAAGACCATGCTGGATAAAATCGAGCGCTTGCGTAGCAGCGGGCACTTGCCGCCGATAGTGGTCTTCGACACCTTTGTACGGGCTGACCTCTATTTCGGGGCTTCGCCCGACCATCTCGCGACTCCCGCCAAGCTGGCGGCTATTGCCCACCGGCACGAGGGGATCAATGTTATAGCCGCTCACATGGGAGGTCTCTTGGCCGATTTCGACGACCTGAGGCGTTTCTTGGTCCCTGCACCGAATCTGTATCTGGACACCGCCAATGCAGCGCATACTCTGGAGGAAGCTCAATTCGTGGAGCTGCTTCGAGTGCACGGATCAGCCAACGTTCTCTTCGGTACCGACTGGCCGTGGTTTCTGCACGGATCCGAACGACTGAAGATCAATGCGCTTCTTGAGACCGCTGGATACGACCAGGCCCAGCAGACCGCCGTTTTCGGCGGAAACGCCGCGAGACTTTTTGCATTCTGACTGTCTTTCCCAAGAAGCGTGCCGCAATAAGTCGTCGAGTTGAATTGGCTGATGGATTTCCCTCTGGAGATGAGCAGGATGGGCAGACAAAGATATGTTCGGCTGTAATTGGTGGAGGCGGCGGGAATCGAACCCGCGTCCGAGAATCTTCAGCGTAAGGCTTCTACATGCTTATTCCAAGATTTTGTTCTCGTCCGGCGCAACCCCCTCGGAACAGGTTTGCGCCAAACCAGCCCGCTTGGTATTTCGCCTCGTCCCCAACGGGTCCGGAGATCCGGCTATCCTGCTGACCGTCGCCCCATCCGCCCCCACAGGAAAGGAACGGTGAGACGCTAGCCTTACGCGGCTAGAGCGTACTCGTAATCGTTGGCGAGTATGTTGTTTTCCGGAGGATTAACGAGCTACCGGAGCGCTCGGCATGCTACCTTCGCCTCAACTATCCCCGTCGAAACCAGGTCGCCCCCGTTCGAGGAAAGATCGTTGTAGACAATTTTACAGACACCCGACGCCGCACCGGGTTCCTTCCGGGATCGGAATCATCCCTTTCGACGGTAGTCGTCGGACTACCGTTCCCTGTATTTGGCCATGCGTTCCAGCTCGCGGCGTTCATCTTTCTTACGGATGGCCTCCCGCTTGTCGTAGGCCTTCTTGCCCTTGGCAAGCCCCAATTCCACTTTCACCTTACCATTCTTGAAGTATAGTTTCAACGGAACAAGTGAATAGCCGCGCTCCGCAGTCTTGCCCAGCAGCTTCCTGATCTCTCGCGCGTGCATCAAGAGCTTGCGTTGGCGCAGCGGATCGTGGTTTTGTCGATTGGCCTGCTCGTAAGGTGAAATGTGAGCATCCACGAGAAATAGCTCGCCGTCTATCACCTTGGCATATGAATCGGACAAGTTCACTTTTCCCGCCCGCAGCGACTTAACCTCAGAGCCCAACAGCACTATCCCAGCTTCGAAGGTGTCCTCCACTTCGAAGTTGAAGAACGCCTTGCGATTCTTGCAGATAATTTTAATGCCGTCGGTCTTGTTCATGGAAAGCGTCAGGACTGAGGTACGAAGTAATCTTGCGGGAAGCGATCCCGCAGCCAGTCTTCCAACATGCCGCGAATCTCGTGCGCCGCTGTCATGTCGAAAGCCCGTGCAGTGAGTTCCCGGCACTCCTCCATGCTCATGGAACGGATAAGTTTCTTCACCATCGGGATGGACAAGGCGTTCATCGACAATTCGGTGAGACCAAGCCCCAAGAGTATCGGGATGTTTACGGGATCGCCGGCCATCTCGCCGCACATGGAAACACGAATGCCGGCAGCCGTACCGACTTCCACGACCTGATGGATCAGCCTCAAGAGAGCGGGATGCAGCGTATCATACAAGTAGTTGACATGCTCGTTTACCCGGTCGATCGCGAGAGAATATTGGATAAGGTCGTTTGTGCCGATGCTGAAAAAATCGGCTTCTCGTGCCAGAAGATCTGCAATGGCCACAGCTGAGGGAACTTCCACTAAAATGCCCAGCGGCATCTTGGGATCAAATTCAATCCCGGAGCGGGTCAGGTCGTCCTTGACTTCCGCGAGGATTTCCCGCGTGGCCTGCAATTCGGTCAAAGAGGAGATCATCGGAATGAGAAGCAGACACCGCCCGTAGACCGAAGCCCGAAGAATGGCCCTCAGCTGAGTCTTGAAAATATCCCGCTGCTCAAGGCACAGACGAATCGCTCGCAATCCCATGGCTGGGTTTGTCTGGTGACCGATGCTGAGGTTCGTCAACATCTTGTCCGCGCCCACATCGAGCGTTCTGATCGTAACCGGGTTAGGGGCGTTCGCCTCAAGCGCGCGGCGATACGACTCGAACTGCTCCTCCTCGGACGGCAGCTCCCGCCTACCGAGATAGAGATACTCCGTCCTGAAAAGGCCGATGCCCTCCGCTCCATGCTGCCGGGCGATCTCGATCTCGTCCATCAGTTCCACGTTCGCCAAGATTGACACCGAGCACGCTCCATCTATGGTCACAGCGGGGAGTTGGCCGAACGCCATAAGACTCTGATGGTAATTGCGGTACACCTCTTGACGCTGACGGAAGCGAAAGATGGTGTCAGGGTCCGGATTAATCACAACTACACCGGTACTGCCATCAACAATGATGGTGTCTCCGGTCTGCACCTTGGAACTGATGTTCTCCAGGCCCGTGACCGCTGCGACCTTCAGTGACCGGGCCATGATCGCGGTATGGGATGTCTGACCGCCCATATCGATCGCAAAAGCGAGAACATTGCCCCACTGGATCTGCGCAGTGTCCGCGGGCGAAAGGTCGTGCGAAACTATTACCGAGTTCGGCGGCAACTGGTGGATCTTGCCGGTCTCGGACCGACCCATAAGTATTCCGAGCACACGCTCGCCGACGAAACGGATGTCGCGGGCACGCTCCCGAAGGTACTCGTCTTCAATGGTATCGAATGCCGAAGTGATCCTCCCGATGATCTCAGATAAAGCCCATTCCGCGTTCTGGCGCTCGGACGCTATGGCGCTCTTAGTCCCGTTGAAGAACATCTTGTCTTCCAGCAGCAGCATGTGTGTGTCCAAGATGTACGCGTGCTCTTCAAGCGGGTGGCCGGCGTGGATCAGCTTCTTGACCTGTGCAAGTTGCTTCGCTGCTTCATGGACAGCCGATTCGAACCGCGCGATTTCGCTGGGGATTTCATCCGGCGCGATAATCCGCTGAGGGTACATTTCCAGGGTGAGCCGCTCGATCACTACAGCTTGACCAATAGCGACCCCGCCGGAGACCCCGATTCCCTTCAGCGCCTGCACGGGTTCCGCTTCTGTCTGAGGGAGCGGGCCGGAGACTGCGTTCACTTCAATTCTGCGTGTTGTCATCATGCTCTATAATGCGAGTTATTGTTTCAACCGCTTCCACGGAATCGGGTCCTTCGGCCCTCACAACGATACGTGAGCCGGGAACGGCCGCGAGCAGGAGCAAACCCAGCACACTCCTCGCGTTGACTTCCACATCGTCCTTTATCAGCGTGACGTTGCACATGTAATTCGCCATAGCACGAACCATCATGGTGGCAACCCTCGCATGAAGGCCCAATCCGTCGGGAATGGTCAGCGTTTTCTCTTGGAATTCCACTACATTCGTCATCACGTCCCCGAATCGATCAATATGCAGACCATCACGGCCAACAAGATCGCAATGTAGATCACAAGGGTAGAACTCACCCCTTTGCGACGAAAAAAGTAACCCCCAACACCAATGACCGGTATCCCGAGAAGGGCCGGCCCCCACAATCCTAACGTGGCGCTGCCTGTTGCCGATGTCAAGACCGCAGCAGCGGCAGTCATTCCGAGCGCCAGGCAGAAACAGCCCCGGAGAAGGCGCACCAGATGCTCCGTTCGAGGCGCACCAAGTACCTGAAGCGCATCGAGTCCCCTGGTCCAACCGAGTCGAAAGCCGAGTCGACGCACGAAAACCTGTGGTAGATTGTACACGAGCAAGAGGACCAATCCGCCAACCACGGAGCCAGAGAAGCACAGGGCCACAAGCGTGCCCCATATAGCCGCCAACGGCTTTATTCCACCCCAGAAGACCCGGTCTCCGTACGCCGCCGCAGCCGACATGGCGCTTCGTCGATAACGCACTCCGGCTGCCGGTTCGAGATCCTGTTCCAATCTTGCAACAAGGCCCACAAGCAGTGGACTCATAACAGGATGAGTGTTGATGTACTCCAATTGCCTTGAGATCGCCTGTGCTCGCGCCTCCGGATTCTTGTGAATGAAAAGAAGGGCCGGCGAAATCGCGTAAGCGAATCCGACGTTCTGCATCTTTTGGTAATTCCACAAGGTTTCGATAAAGAAGGATCGTCGGAAGACCCGACCCTCCACCCCATCTCCGTTCAAAACGCCTCCATTTCCCAAGTTCGCACCAAAAGAGTAATCGAACTCAAGGCGGGTGTCAATCAGCATGCCGGTCGCACCGGGAGACCCGGTGGGGCCGCCGAAATCCGAAAGAAGCAGGCTGATAGTGATCGAGGGCAGATCCTCATTGCCCTATAGGACACTTGACCTCGATGACGAACTCCGCTCCCCGATCCCGTTTGCACATGTAAAGCCGGCCACCCAAAGCCTCGGCCAACGCACGGGCGCCGGCGAGTCCCAGTCCGTGTCCGCGCACAGGGAATCCTTCTACTTCAACGCACTGGAAATACTGGTCAAAAATCTTCTCGTGGAAAGTTTCGGGAATGCCTGGACCGTCGTCTCTCACGGATACGTAAATGCGCTCATCTTCCGCCGCGCATGTCAGGTAGATGCTCTGCTGCTTGTACTTGAGGGCATTGGAAAGAAGATTGGTCACGATCAGACTCATTTTGGTCTCATCCACTCGAATCGACTTGGTGAGCTCGTTTTCCTCACCGTCCAGAAAGACTGAGTTCGCCCTGAGAACCTCCCGGAGTCTATCAAGGCTTGAAGCCTGTTCCACGGCTTCCGCCACCGCCGGGTCCACCAGGTCGAACACTTCGATGAGCGCCAATTTGAGGATTTCCGATAACGTGCTGTCCGTGATCTTGAGAATCCCGCGAGTGGCCATGTCCACTTCAAGCATGCAGTTGGCCAGGTTCTTGATCTTCAAGGCGCTGCGGAGCATGCGTCTGACCACCTTTTCCTGTCTTGGGGTCAGTTGTCCGTAGCGATCCTGCTTTTCAAGCAGGGACTTGGCACCGCTTTCGATGATATTTGCAGGATTTTTCAGATCATGAACAAGATGGGCTGTCCTGATATTCTCAATGGGCACAGATAACCCCCGGCGTCTGACGGCCTCGGAACCTCACGCCCTTACTACTCGATGATCGCCGATGTGCGCAGGTCCAAATCCTTCTCAAATCTCTCCCAGAACTCTTTCTCCGACTGCCTCCATTCGGGACCGAATCGCTTCCCAAACGAACTCGACAGCTTGCTCAACACCGCCTGCCATGCGGACTGGTAGTTCAGTGTGAGCACGTCTTCCAAGAACGGAGCAACCTGCCCGAGTTGATCCTTCGGCAGGTAGGCTCGCGCTCCCAGTTCTATTGATTTCTTCAGGGTTTCGGGACTCAACGCGTGGGCCGTGAGCATCACCACCGGCAGGCCCCTCGCGACGGCGACCTGAAGGAGTTCAAAACCCCTTACTCCCATGATGTCGAGGATTACAATATCATACGTCAACGACGACAGCTTCTGGATACCCTCATTGTAGGACGTAGCCTTGTCGAGTCGGACTCCGTAGTCTTCAAGCTCTTCCTGCAGGATATCGAGAACATCGGGTTCATCGTCGACCGCGAGCACGTGCTTCCCGTCCAGGACAGCGTGTGACATTGCTTGATCTCCCAATTTTTCTATAGTATACACAAGCTGGCATGTCAAGCCGCCGTCCCAGAAATCCGCCCGGTGAAAACACTCTTGGTCAACAAAAGAATCCTCGTGGTCGACGACGAGCCCGACGTTCTCGAGACTGTCGTTGAAATCCTCGAAAAATCCTTCGTCGAGACGGCGCGCACTTACGACGAGGCGAAAGACCTCCTTTCCTCACAAGGATATGACTTGGCCATCCTTGATATTATGGGAGTCAGGGGGCTCGACTTGCTCGATGATGCGGTGAAGCGTGGCATCCCCGCGGTGATGCTTACTGCGCCGGGATTCAATCCGCACTACGTGCTCGAATCGATGGAACGAGGGGCGCTCTCGTGCTTCCCGAAGGAAGACCTCGCGCAGTTGGACGTGCTGTTGAAAGAAATTTTCCGCATTGTTTCTCAGGACCTCAATCCGGTGGCGTTCACAATAAAACGCCTTGAACCGCTTTTGGATGCAAGATTCTCTCCCGACTGGAAGACGAGGCTCGATAAGCTTTTGAAATCGCACCCCATATTGAAAGAAGACGACAAGGGAAAGCCGAAATAGCTCGGAGGAGCGAAGAAAGGCATCCTCGGGCCTGTTATGTCATCGTGCCGATCGGGCTGGCCCATATTCGGACTATTGATTGGCGCGGCGAATGAAGTGCACTGCTGTGCGGTCACACCAACGGCTCGTGGCGGCAGGCCCGAAAAGCCGGAAGGGCCGCAAGACCGAGAGGAACGTCTCTGAGGATGGGAAGACAGAGACAGGGGGTAGGTGGATAATTCCGTCCCGGAGGTGGCCCTTGCGTCGGCTCTCGCGGCCGCCAAGGATCAGCGCGGACCGAGATTATTCATTTGGCTCATTCACTTGAACACGCCGAAGGCGAAAATGAAAATTAGTGATGGGAGATGGGGCAGACTTCCAGGGTTGACTTCTGCTCCCGGAACGTGCGTTCAACTCGCCGCAGGCCCTTGGAGGTCAAGGCAACC
>JAIWNO010000312.1 GCA_020216785.1 Desulfomonile sp. | reverse complement strand
CGGGGCAGTGAAGCAATCCGCAAAACGCACCTTGTCAATCTGAAACGGCTGTGGCAGTTTCCGCTTGCGCATCGGCGTTCCTCCCCTTGCTTCTTCACAAAGCACCTATGGCAGGAGCGCCGATGATTTTCACGGAAATCGGCTGCAATATCAGACTATTGATCCAAAAAGGGCAAAACTATAGAAAAAAGGAAACAGTGAGAAAAAATGCCGGAGAATCATCCAAAACTATGCGGAATGTGAGTCGAAGAGCATGCGAGCCAGAGCGGGGTTCGTAGAAAAGAAAACCCCGACATCGGGCAGCATCCGGCATCGGGAATTTGCGGACAACACGCGGACAAAATCGGTTCTGAGCAAACGGGAGGTTATGATTAACCCCCTAATATTGCTGGCAGTCCCAAGGGGACTCGAACCCCTGTCTTCGCCGTGAGAGGAGCCTTTCAGAGCCGTTTTCGGAAGGCGAGAAAGACGGGAAATAGCTCTCTAAGAGGCTTTTCAGCAATTAACCAATTTTGTAAATGCTGCCGTTTTGGTGCCTTTTTGTTAACCTGTGCAGGTTAAGGGCTACCATCCGGGCTACCATACAATTTACCTGAGGAAATTGTTATAAGTTTTCATAGTCCGTTCCTTGGCATTTACTTGAAGTATACGGTGCAAGTTCTCATTGGTCACGCATCGGCTCATAGGAGCGGATTTCGAGACACCTGTGCAATTCGGCGGATGCGATGGAAGGGGCTGAGACCATCGAACTGATAGTTAACGGGGTGGCCGACGGGCAGATTCGGGCCGGGAATACCATCAACTTTCCCGGCGTGCCTCTCGGGGCGTTCGTGGGCTGACACCGAGCGATCCGGGGTTTATCCCTGGATCCACAACGAGACAGGCCCCAAACGGGGCCTTTTCCTTTTTCCCGCGTCACGGGGCCGTGTTATTATCGCGCCCCATGTACATCTGCAAAGCTGAACCCCTGTCCGAGCGCAGAAACAAGAGGGTCCTCCAGGAGGCACGACGGCTCATTGCCGAATGGCGCGCTCGGTCTCGTGGCTCAAGACCCTACGTGCGCGTGAAGTGCATGGGGCATAAGGCCAAGGTCTTCATCGACGATTTCCACTACCACATTGAAGCGAAGGCGACCGGAGACATGATCGCCCGCTATCGCCTGCTCCCCTGTGTCATGGAACTGCTGAGGAAAACCACCGACACCCCGAGGCCCACACCTGACGGCAACCTGCTCTTGGAGGGGAAAACGCCCCACGGAAGGCCCTTCAGGGTTATCATCCGACCAGAGAAACAAGGCGGGTGCCTTCAGAGTTTCTACCCCGTCAGGCAATGAAAAAGCCCATGTGCCTTTATGCCGTGGTACGAGACCGTCGGGTCGGCTGCGCTCATGGCGGCTTACGTTGCCCCTCGACGGCAAAATCTGAGGTCCTTGCGTCCTCTGCACATGGACTTTTCACTTTCAGTATAATGATAGAGCGCCCGCACGTCAACTGTTCCGTTGCCGAGGCAATAATTTCCCACGAGCGCTCTTATCCGACCACAGGGAAATCAAAGCGTCCTGACGGCGCCGCCCCGGCCGCGGCTACGCCGTCAACCGATGAACCGGATTCTCTGCGACGAGCCCTAGGGTCCCCTGAGAAAAAAGAAAAACGCACGCGCTGTGGGGGCCCCGGTGGGGTGGCCAACAGCCCATTGATAAATACTGTTAAGTATGTAAAACTTATGTCACTGTCCTACGCGTTGCCTCGCCCCACGATGACCGGACGCTTCCCCGTGCCCTGACTGGCCATTGACCACGGAGACGGAGCACAGCGAAGCCTCGCGCGCGTCACGGGGTTTTCTGGTCTCGCTAGTAAACGGGGCGCGCGCATGCTCTCATTGCTCTACGGCGGCGAGAGGGGCCTTTTCCTTGATGGCCCTCGAAATGGGACGATTCCCAAAGACCGAAAATCAAAAAAAACTGGAAGGGCGGTACGGGGCTCGGGGGCCCCCTAAAAATAAATAAAACGCCGAGCGGTGGCGGGGGGTCTCCCCCATAGGGGTGGCCGATTCAGTGGGTCGGCAAACTGAATAGGCGGGAGGCGATGGTCGTGTGTTTCGGTGGCGATGGTAGGTTGATTCGACTATTCGGGTCCGGTATCCAATAGGTGCGCGGGTGATCCGACGTACCGCCACAGCAGCAATTCGACCAACATGGAGAGCGATCCGCCGGTGCGCGCCTTTTCGCTCTTGGCCTTTGCAGCAGCGAGCTTGAGGATTTCCTTGTTGACGTGGACGCCGGTATTCTTGCGCTCCCCCTTAAACACGGGTCGGATTTCTTGCACGGGCACGGCAACCCCCTTACTCTTTCTCCACGAATCGACCAGGGCCGTCAGTTCTCCGGATCGATAGAGCACGGCAAGACCTTCGAGGGTCCCATCGTGATACATCTCTCCCAACACCTTACCAATATCCGGGGAGACCATGACCATGAGGTCTTGCGGTGCTTCCTTGAAACGGGGAGGCTGTGGGGAATCCGTTCCCCGGTCTTGGGTAGCCTGCGTCTCCGCGTCGAGAGCATGCCGCTTGATGAACACCCGGATATAGTTGCGGGACCACGCCTTACCGGCGGGTGTCTTGATCTCCCGCTCGTTCAGTTCCTCCGCGATACGGCTATACTGGTTCCCGTATGTGACCATGAGGCCCGTGATGGTCTCCATCAGTTTCTGATCAATCGGCTTCGTCGCCATTGGTAACCCCTCCCCGGTCTTGGGTAATCATCGTGAGCGTCGGGGCACTTCCCCGGTCTTGGGTAACCTCTCGGTCATTCCATTCCAGGAACGCCTCTTGCCGGTCCGCCGGCAGCTCCCGCAGGATCTCCGCGAGCCGGTCCATGTCGGGATGTTCCGACAGCGGGATCATACCGCTCTTTTCAGGAGCCTTGTGACCTGAACGTGCGTCCATTCTGCGCCCTTCTTTGTGGGTATTCCCCGCCGGTTCAACTCTCGTGCGATTGCCGCGGCGCTGTGACCTTGCCGCTTCAACCGGAGACTGAGGCGGATCGCCTTTTGCTCTTCCCCGGATTCTACCAGAGTCTTACCATCCGAGGCCAGAGAGAACCCAAACGGGACCTCCCCGAGCCTGCACCCCTGCGCCCGACGTGCTCTGCGCCCTTCATTGCACCGCTCTCGGATCATGTTGCGTTCAAGCTCTGCTGCGCCAGCCATGATCGTGATGAAAAACTTTCCCGTGGGAGTGCTCGTGTCGATGGTCTGGCCTCCCAGGTTCAGGATGTGCAGACTGATTCCGGCCGCGGTCCATGCTTCCACATTGACGAGACAGTCACTTGCGGATCGAAAACCACGGTCCAGTTTGGTCACGACCAGCGCGCATGCCTCGCCTCTTTCCAGGGCTTCCACGAGCTTACCACCTTCAGGTCTCTTGGCGAGGGGGACGCTTCCTGATACGGCGCCGTCAACGAACATGGCGCCTATTTCCAGGCCCTTCAACTTGGCATACGCCCGGATCTGTTCCTCTTGGGCGGTGAGAGATGTTCCATCGAGCTGGTCTTGACTGGATACCCGGCAATATCCGAACGCGTTCATGGTGACCTCCCCTGTTTTTGGGAACATATTACCCACATCAGACATTTCTTGTCAAAGAAAGTTCCCCAAAAGTTCCCCAGGTTGAGACAATATTGGTAAGCACGCGACCTTACCGGGGAATCTGTGGGGAGGTAGCGGGGAGGATGTACACACTTAGAAGTGGGTCCAGGTTCGGCGACCCGAGATTCGTGTTACGCCCCCCGTTTTCTGCCGACTCGCCTTGATATTGGCGGTCATGCGGTGATACCATAGCCGTGTCGATGACGTTCTTTGCATTGGAGGTGCGAAATAAAAATAGACGATGATAAGCCGGACCGTCTCTTAGCCTGGATTGAGGAACTGATGAACGGGTACGCTGAGCACATGCGGCATTCCAATGAGCGGCTTCACGAGTGGTTGCAGGAGTTGTGCTCCGGACAGCGGAGAGTTACCATCTCGGGATTGATGTCCAAAACCGATTATGAACTGATTCGACAGCGCGCGGAGCGCAATGGCCTTACGGTCGAGGAGGAATTGAAACGCATTATATGGGAGAAGATGCATCCTCCGCGCAAACGAGTGAATCGAGAGAAAATCGCGGTGCAGACGCTCCGCGACAAAAAATGGAAGGAGGACCCGGACCTTCGCCTTGCACATTTAACGGAAGACGCTGAGGTCCTCGATGCGTGTCCAAGCCTATTCCGGGACCCTAAGACCGGAAAGCTGACCGAGGGTGCGCGCAACACTTTGGAAAAATGGCTTCGCGAGGGAGCAGACCGTCGCTTTCTCAATAGACGCGGCGCCCCGAAAAAGAAAAAATAAAACGTCTCGCAACCTACAACTGCCTGGATTCCTTTCCGAAAAAAATAGACGCCTGCTTAAGTAATCCCATTTGTTAAGACAACATCTATTTTCATGGTCATTCAGGGGAGCTAAATGTCCCCCCGTGGTCACTACCACGGTGAGGTGAACATGACCGGCCCGATTTATCTGACGCGCCGCGAACTTGCACACCGGTGGAAAACGAGTCTGCGCACGATCGACCGCATGCGCCGCCGTCGGGAACTTGAATTCGTATGCGTCGGACGGCGCGCAATCCGTTTCCCGATGCACGTTGTAGAGGACTACGAGCGCCGCCACACGCATTTGAGTGCAGCGGGACCACAGGGAGAGAGCCAATGAGCACCGCTAATGACCGGGACCCCGCGCACGTCGATGTGCTCACCCTAGCCCAACTTGCAGAACATTTCCGCATCCCTGCCGATGTACTTGAACACTGCTTGTACGACGATGCGCCCCCGCCATTTCGGTTGAACGATCAGGGCCTGATGGTGTGGCGACTGCCGGATGTACAGAAATACCTCAACCGGGCGTGGGACTGACAAAACGAAAGCCCGGCGGCAACCGGGCAAAAAGGAATTCAGAGGCTACGATGAAACTAACCGAAAGGGTTAAGAGAGTCAAGGAAAGAATCCGCTTCGACGAGTTGTTCCGCAAGTTGTACCCGCACCATTACAGGCCGAACGGCAAGAGCCTATGTCCGTTCCACAAGGACGTAAATCCCTCGTTTGAGGTGAAGGCTGCCTACGGCAAGTGCTTTGCCGGGTGCGTGCCTCCGGGTGGGAAAATGAAGACGTTCGACGTGTTCTCCCTGTGGATGGTTCATTCTGGATGCGATTTCGCCACGGCCGAGGCGGAGCTTGCAGAAAGAGCCGGAATTTCGATCGGGCGTGGGACTGACAAAACGAAAGCCGGCGGCAACCGGGCAAAAAGGAATTCAGAGGCTACGATGAAACTAACCGACGTCGGCAAAACTGACGATCATCAATCCACAAAGCCTTTCCGTCTGGAAGACGCGGCAGCCGTGTATGATTACCACGACGCAGCGGGACAAGTCGCCTACAAAGTAGGCCGCTTTTACGCTCCGGACAAGACCTTCCGCCCCTTCTATCGCACGCAAGATGGGACCTGGAAACTCGGACTGAAAAGAGTCAAGCGGGTGCCCTTCGGCCTGCCGGAACTCCTGGCCGCTGCACCCGATGATCCCGTGATTCTGGTCGAAGGGGAAAAAGACGTTCTCAGCGCGCGGAAGATCGGATTCACCGCAACCACCACCCAAGGAGGCGCGGAGGGGTGGGACGTAAGCGTCAAAGCCGGCGCCCATGAATTCCTGCGAGACCGCATCGTTTGGTTGATCCCGGATTGCGATGATGCAGGAAAGCGCTATGCGCACGCCGCAACCAAGACCCTTCACCCGATAGTCCGCTTACTGAAAATAATCGCCCTCCCTGCCGGCGGGAAACAAGGATACGACCTGAGTGATTTCATTGATGAGCACGGCGACGCGGCCCGCGACAAGCTCCTGAAATTGGTGGAACAGACGGCCCCATGGACCCCGCCGGTGCGACCGGAACCGGGACATACCAACAAAGACGAGAAGCAATCACGCCCAAATAAGGTCAAACGCCTCATGGATCTCTTCACGGCCACGGGTGCGGACGTGTTCC
The DNA here is from genome assembly GCA_020216785.1 of Desulfomonile sp. GTDB lineage: Bacteria > Desulfobacterota > Desulfomonilia > Desulfomonilales > Desulfomonilaceae > JAIWNO01. The sequence goes on along the minus strand of JAIWNO010000312.1, from coordinate 4,289 downwards.
TGGACGAGCATGGCGCGGGGTGGGCCTGCATCGAGATCGACGGTGTGCGGCAAAACATGAGGCTCGCATCGTCCGAATTTACGCGCCTTCTGCTGAAACTCTATTTCCAGGCACACGAAGAGGGAGTGAGCAAAGACACCATCGCACAGGTGGCCGACCTTTTGGAAGCCCGAGCGACGGAAACGCGGGAGTTGCACGTCCGGTTTGCGTGGAACAATGACCGGCTCTACATCGACACAGGCTGGCCGGGCTGGGAGGCGATAGAAGTTTCTGCCGAGAACTGGCAAGTGGTCCGCCTCGAACGCCCCCCATTCAAGCGTTTTCCCCACCAACGGCCGCTTCCTATGCCTGACGGCAATGGGGTCGTTGACGAAGTGCTCCACTTCCTACCGGTGCGGGACGCCCACGCCCGCGTGCTCGTGCAAGTATGGCTTGTCGCTGCCACACTCGCGCATATCCCGCGTCCGGGGCTTATTGTTCACGGCCGACAAGGCGCCGGGAAAAGCACATTCGCGGAATTCCTCCGTTCCCTCTTGGACCCGAGTTCGGTGCCTACACACTCACTCAGCAAAGATCCGGCGGAGTTCGTGCAGATGATGTCACACCATGCGGTTATCTGCCTGGACAATCTCCACACGTTACCGCAATGGGCAAGCGACGCATTGTGCAGGGCCGTCACCGGGGCGGGATTCCAGAAACGCCGGCTCTATAGCGACGATTCTGACATCATCTACCAGTTCACCCGGTGCTACGTGCTCAACGGCATCAACATTCCCGGCACGAGTCCCGACCTGTTGGACCGCTCCATTATGATCGAACTGGAACGTATTCAGGAAGAGGACCGCCGGGAGAAGGGCGAGGTGTACGAGCGGTTTGAAGAGGCCAGACCACGCATTTTCGGGGGAATGCTCAACGCACTTTCCGAGGCCATGCGGATTAAGGAGACGATAGACCTCAAACGCCTTCCGAGAATGGCCGACTTCACCCGGTGGGGATGCGCCATAGCCGACGCTATAGGACTCGGTCGGTCAGCCTTTCTTGACGCGTACTATGGGAGCATCATGTTCCAACACGAGGAGATCGTGAATTCCGATCCGGTCTGCCTCTCTGTGTTGGAGCTCATGCAGGACAAATCATCATGGCGGGGGGGGCTGAGCGAACTGTTCAAGGCGTTGTTTGAGATCGCCGAGAAGAAGGGGCTGGATAAGTCAAAGGGCTGGCCGCGGGCTGCAAACTCCCTCTCAGGGAAACTTACAAAGTTCGGGCACAACCTCGCTGAAATGGGAATCCAGGTCGAACGCGATCGGGCCAACAATCAACGAACCATCACCATCAGGAAGAGCGAGGGGCTCCCGGATAGATCGTCACGATCGTCACACCGTCACGAAGTCAGTGATATCGGCAGGTTACCCGGTGACGGTCCCGTGACGATCCAAGTCGATGAACACGAGGAGATCGTCACGGGATCGTCACCATACAACCAGGCGGAACTATTACCGAATGACGATGGTGACGGTCGTGACGATCAATCCGGGCAACCTGCCGTCCTCGACCCTGCGGATTATTCAAAGAGGAATGGTGCTACGCGGCCGGGAAATCAGTTTCTGAAGTTACTCAATGCCCCCTGCGGGCGAACCGCATCGGCACTGCCGGAGAGAACACGAAAGGAGCGCGAGTCATGCTGCATAACATGACGCTGACCGTTGAAGACGAGGTTTTGGTGATCCGGGTCCCGTTGAACGGGAAGCCACGGCCAAGCCGGAAGTTCGGCAGTCGCCGTAACCGCAACATGGTTTTGGCGAGCACCAACGGCTCGAAACCGCTGGTAGCACCAGACGGCTCATTCAGGCGGGAAGTCGTCAACTGCTCGGTTTATCGAGCCTACGATCCTGAGATCGACGGCCCTGAGCCTCCACACAGCGAGTCGTGGTAGTGCCGGACCGAACCCCGCCCCGCCCTGCGTTCATTACGGTGCGTAGGTGTCACAGGGAAGAGAGGCACGGGTTGCCGCCAAAAGCGTTATAAAAAGCGGCCATCCCCACGAGTGACAAGAAACGTGTGTGCGGAACCGGCAAACGGTGCCGTACAAACTGATGTTTGTGAAGGTATCCAATGCCCGACGTGATCATCGTCATCGATAGCCGTAGGCCCAAAACCATCGGATGGGAGCTGTATTTCACATTGCCCACAATCCCCTGCCCGCTTGACACTGGGGACTACAGCATTGTCGGTTGCGAAGAGTTGATCTGCATTGAGCGCAAGACGCTGGGCGATCTCATTTCCTTTTTCACCGGCGAGCAACAACGTTTCACTCGGGAGTTGCGAAGGTCCCGGATGATCCCCGACAGGATCATCATTTGCGATAGCCATTACGGCGATCTCTTGAGGGGGCAATATCACAGCAAGATGCACCCGCCGGCCGCGTGGGCGTCGGCAGTGGCGTTGATGACCCGGTATCGCATCCCGTTGCTCATGGCAAGGGACGCGGAGAGTGCCGAGGAGTTGTGTCAATCCATCCTGCTGCGCTGGTTCAAGGAACACGTGAAGGTGATCCCGACCGTGGCGCGGGCTGCGCGGGACCTGCAAGGGTGTGCATGAGATGAACAACCAAACTCAAATCCTGACCGACCAAATCCGGTCGTTGTTGATCGTGCTGGAGAAAATGCTGCCCGGTGTGGTGCGTGCCAGTGGAGTGGATAACCGGGAACAGTGGATCAATGAAGTCCGGGAGACAGCGGTATCGGCCATGACAATCATCAAGCCTGCCGAAGTTGCCAAACGCCTTGACCGTTCCGTGCGATGGGTTTACGCTCACGCTGCGGAATTAGGCGGAGTGCGCATCGGCAAGGCTGTATTTTTCACTACGGAGGGTTTGGAGAATGCCTTTCAAAAGCAAATCGCGGAAGGCTTGGCGCGGCCAAGTCAAGTGGGAAGGCAAGGTCTACCGGGCCGATTTCGCAACACGGGCAGAGGCCGTCGCATGGGAGGCAAGAAAACGCCTGGAACTGGAGCAGGAGACGCTTGCCCCGAACCAGATCGGCATGGGCTTGCTCGAATTCTCAAACAAGTATCTTGATTACAGCCGCGACCATCATGTGCGCCGGACCTACTCTAACAAGCGGCTTCTGTGCGCCCGACTCCTGGAATTCCTCGGGGACATGCCGGTCAACGACGTTACACCATGCCACCTTCAGGAATTCCTAAATACCCTGGCCGCTTCTTCTCCGAGCAAGCACAACGAGGCATACAAGCACCTGCACTCCATGTGGGCTTGGGGGCAACGCATATACGACTTGGAGCGGAACCCGGTGGCCAAGCTGAGGCGGCTGCCTCATAGCCCTGCGCTGCAGTACACTCCGCCCACACAGGACGTCCTCAAGCTCCGGTTCGCCGCAACCAGGGAGGAGCGGGTTTTTCTCGAATGCTTCCTTTCCACCGCTGCACGCAAGTCCGAAATTTTCCGCCTCACCTGGCTTGACGACATCAATTTCGAGCGAAGGCAAATCAGGCTCGGCACTCGCAAGACCCGTGACGGCTCGATGGAGTACGAATGGTTGCCGATGAATGACTCCCTCTATGAGGCACTTTGGTGGTGGCGGCACCATCGACCGGTCAAGGATAGCCCGTATGTTTTCGTCTCGACGGACCCGCGAAGCTATGGTCGGCCCTTTACCCACCGCAGAATGTTCATGAAGGGTCTTTGCAAGCGAGCGGGTATCAAGCCGTTCGGCTTCCATGCCTTGCGCCGCTGGTGCGCCTCTGTCCTGGCCGACACGCACAAAATAAGTGCGAAGACCATCCAAACAATTCTCCGACACAAGAACCTGACAACGACGGAGCGGTACATTCAACGAATCAACACGGACTTAACCTCTGTTATGGCGCTTCTTGGGGGGAAAGGGCTACCAAGCGGGCTACCAAAGGACGGCATTGAAGTAGAGAATTATGAAAAAATAGCTGTAATTTCGTGGCAGTCCCAAGGGGACTCGAACCCCTGTCTTCGCCGTGAGAGGGCGATGTCCTAGGCCTCTAGACGATGGGACCATCAGTGATTTTGGTAGCAGGTTATGAGGCTGTTGTCAAGCCCATCTTCTACGGTGCATTGCTAAAAGACAAGTTGTTTCAAGCTTTTAGTAGGGCGCGACAAATCTGTGGCACCAGGTTCTGGATCCCTGGAGGAAGGGATCGGTTACTGTTTGAGGTCGAGCGGCACGCTGCGGATGTTTGGAGGCAGGGCTACCCCTGCTGCCCGGAAGACCGTGCTGCACGTTCCTTTGGGCTGGGAGCGC
>JAIWNO010000193.1 GCA_020216785.1 Desulfomonile sp. | reverse complement strand
CGCCCTCGTGGGCCCCTTTTCTCGCAAATCGCAAAAAAAGAAACATCGGGAAAAAATGCCGGAAAATCATCCAAAACTATGCGGAATGTGAGCCGAAAGATGCGGGAGCGCCGACGTCACTCCACCCATCACACACCTCCCCAACATCTATGTCGGGGAGCTTATATCAAATCCTAAACTGAATCGCGAACTGGTAGAAGTATCGGAAATTGCTTCGCTGCGCTCGCAATACAAGTTCGAACGGGAGTCCCAGCTCACGTAACAGAACGGTTGCCATTGGTCTGATCTTCTCTTGATCCAAGATCGGGTAGGAAATATAATATGTTATAGTGCTTCGCCATTTGTTGATTGAATCGAGCGCCAAGCTCTTATTGCTACCGACTCATGTCGGATCCGCCTTCGAAGTGGGATGGCTACTACAATCGCCGGGACATGTATCCTCAGATGGCGGACTGGAATGAGCGGAGGTAACCGAAATGGCCAACGGCAATTCCAAGAGTTTTAGGGACGTCATCAAGGACATGGTGGTGGCCAAGACGTCTCTCGTCTATTTGCTGACCGATGAAGACAGGCGGGTCGAGCGTGAAGTCAAAGCGCTCGCGGCCGCATTCAGACCTCCGCTCAGGGTTTACGTCTGGTCGTGTACCACCGGGATCACGTGCGATGATGAAATCGTGGTCGCGGAACCGTCCATCATGAAAGCACTGGACTGGTTCATGGGTATACAGGAAACAGCGTTCCTCATTCTCAATGATGTCCATGTCTTCGTGCAGGAAAATCCGCCTGTAGTGCGCAAGCTCAAGGACGTCGCGCGCAGGACGGAAAACGGTTACAAGACCATTTTCATGATCTCGCCATTCCTGGAAATCCCCGCGGAGATGGAAACCGACGTGGTGCTCGTGGATGTGCCGTTGCCGGGCATCGACGAAATCGAGCGCACCCTCCAGCAAGTCATTTCCAAAGAGAAGCATCGCGACAGCCTCATGCAAGCGATGACCGACGACGTGAAGGACCTGTTTATCAAAGCCGGCGCGGGGCTCACGAGCCAGCAGATGTTTCAGGCCTTTCGCAAGTGCTTGTCGGGCAAAGCGACGATAACATCTCGAGAGCTGGACGCGCTTGTTGAGGAAAAACGCCAGATCGTCAAGAAGAGCGGCTTGCTCGAGTTGGTTCCCCCCACAGTCGCTTTCGACGATTTGGGTGGCTTTGGCGGCCTGAAGCGGTGGCTCGAACTGCGCAAGGACATTTTTTCGAAGCGGGCGCGGGAGTATGGCCTCAGCTTGCCCAAAGGCGTGCTCCTCATGGGGATAAGCGGATGCGGCAAGAGCTTGTGCATCAAGGCCATCGCCGACTTCTGGAAACTGCCGCTATTGAGACTTGACATGGGGCGGCTCTACGACGGCACCAAGGGCACTCCGGAACAATGCTTCGAAAAGGTAATCAAGACCGCGGAGGCCTCCGCGCCCTGTGTGCTGTGGATCGATGAAATTGAGGCCGGGATTGCCAACGCAGGGCAAAAAAGCATGGGAGGGTCGGCTTCCCGTGTGCTGGCGAACTTCCTGACTTGGATGCAGGAAAAGACATCGCCCGTCTTCGTGGGAGCCACAGCCAATCAAATCGAGCTTCTGCCGCCGGAAATCCTCCGCAAGGGCCGGTTTGATGAGCTCTTCTATGTAGAGCTTCCCATGGATCAGGAACGGGAAGAGATTATCCGCATTCACCTCGCCCACCGCAACGTGGAGGCATCACAATTCGACTTTGCGCCGCTGGTGAAGATCACCCAAGGCTTTAACGGCGCGGAAATTGAGCAAGGGGTCACAGGAGCGGTCTTCAGGGCGTTTACTCAAAACCGGAAAGTTACCCAGAGCGATCTTTACATCGCGCTGGAGAGCATCGTGCCGCTATCCACCACTATGCAGGAGCAAATCAAGCGCCTAGAGCGGTGGGCCCATAACAGAGCCGTCAAGGCAGGCACAGGTTAGTTTTTATCAGGCGACCGCGAGCTCGATCAGTTTGTCGAGTTGCCGGCGGTCATACTCCGACATGTCAGTTATCTCGAATCCGGCCCGCACCTCGTCGGATTCCGCTCTCTTCTCGATCCAGCAGCACCGAACCTGGATTTCGAAGGGGGCGACATCGCAGAACGTGTCGCCCTCAACTACGAGCGTCTTGACTTCGTTCAGTTCGGCCTCGACGCCGATTACACCGATTCCGTTTTCCGTAACATCGCACACGGCTCCCACAACTTCGGGCCGGTCCAATTCATATACCGGGATGTCGAAATAAAGCCGGTACCGGTCGATTTCGCGCCGCGTGGACGAGCGTTCCAGGATCGGGGGTCTTGGCCGCCGCGCTTCTTGCTTCTGCGTCGGGTTCGGGTCGGGCTGCGATTGGAGCAACCGGCCCGAGTTAAATAGCTCGAGGTAGAGATTTCGCAACTCCACGTAAGACAACTGATACTTGTCCATGAGAGCGATGTCGTCCATACCTCCGCGAAGGTCCCGAAGGACATCATCGGCAAGGGCATCACGCTGAGACATGGCCACCTCCTGGGAAAGACTTTAAATATTATACCATATCGGTTTAATAAGATCAAAAATGATAAAATACAGTATAATAATCATAAATTATGATACACAATATGTATTATTGGTGTATTAATCTGTATTTATAATGTAATTACCCCGAATGCTTGGATCGGCAATCCGGACCATTCCTGAGAAATCAGATGTCGAACATTGGGTTGCAAGCTATTGAGAAGCGAGTCTGAGACTTGTGCCATACCCAAGGCCGTCGTTGACAACCACGCAAATCCATTTTTCAATCGATGGCCGGCTCGCAGGACCCATTCTTTGACAACGCGGTCTTGGATGACTAATTGTCGGGTACATGACGTCCGGAACAGAGGAGGTCAGTGCGATGGCCGGCAAATCTGTATACAGTTATATGACCTGCGGATGCGAACCTGAACCGCGAGCTATTTCCGAGGACGAGTGCGACCTTTGCACCCCGCGGCTGGAGCTGACCGCAGAAGAAGAGACTATCCTGGCAACGATGCGATCCATCAAGGAGCGGGTGCGGCCCATTTCCGAACGATTGAGTGAGCTGCACGAGCAGCTCAAGCATGTGCCGGACGAAAAGATTCGCCCGGAAGCTCGCGCCGAGTGGGAGGATCTTGCTCTCCAACTCTCGAATTTCCGTGAGCAATGGAAGAAGTGGCAAGGCAAGCTCGACGAAGCCACCGAGAACAAGCTCGTGTTCCTTGGTCACCACGGCAGGCCGGCTTCTGCCGGCTAGTGCACTCCGGCCCACATTGCTGCCGATCCCTGCCTCGTGACAGGCACGGGAAGAAGGAATCTGCGCGATATCGAGCCCTCGTTGGATAAAGGATTCTCCGGAGGCGCTCATGGGAATTGTTCACATACAAAGTCGCGGCATGAGAGCGCTGAGACGGCTGATACCGCCGTTTACAGACCGCTTCCACGCGGGCCGCGCTTTGGCGGAATTCATCAAACCTGAGTCGTCCCGAGGCGCGATCGTCCTCGGATTGCCGCGTGGAGGAGTTCCTGTCGGATTGGCACTGGCTCAGGAGCTTTACGCTCCGCTCGATGTGGTGGTAGTTCGGAAACTGCCGATACCCGGCAACCCCGAAATGGGCTTCGGGGCGGTCGCTGTGGATGGCAGCCTCATCTTGAACCACCGCGTTATCGAGGACTTTCAGATTACGTCTACTCAAATAGATGCTGCAGTTCGCTCGGTCCGTACCGAAGTGAGCCGCAGGGCCGAGTTGTATCGCGGCGGACGCCCGTTCCCGGAGGTCGGAGGTATTGACGTCTACTTGGTCGACGACGGGTTGGCCACCGGATACACGATGCTCGCGGCGGCGAAAATGGTCCGAACACACGGTCCTCGGCGACTCATTATTGCCGTGCCGGTCTCTCCTGCGGATTCTCTCGAATCCCTGAAAGAACATGTTGAGGAAGCCTATTGCCTCTTGGCGCAGGAGTCGGGGCCTTTTGCGGTTGCATCGTTTTACGTGGACTTCCACGATCTCTCCGACCGCGAGGTAATGGAGACACTGGCAGCGCAAGAAGAATTCCTCCGGGAGAGGGAAAATATACAACAGTTCGCGGTCACGTAGGTCACCACAATTCGTTCACATTTCCCAACATCAGTTCTTGGTAAGAGGGGATATCGACACGTGCGCAGTGTTGTAAAGGCAGGTCTGAGCCCCCCTAATCAAACCGAGCCGCGATTTTGTCTTTATCGCGACTTTAAGACAGCAATAAGCCAGGGTCTCGGCGCTTCCCACGGTCGTACCGTAGCCTGCCTTGCTCCTTCCGACTGGACAGAACTCGTGTCCTTGTTTATCTTTCACCAAACTAGGCTTACGCACCTAGAACTCGTTGCAAGACCTCTTACTTGTAAAGGTGCTGGAAAATGGCGGAACCCCGTTAGGGGACGAGAACCGAGATATTGAACAGTGTCGCAAGCGTTGGAAGCGCTTGCAATCTAAGAGTTTTTGGGAGGGATCCGGGGAGGGCGTTTTTGCAAAAAACGCCCTCCCCGGCAACTCTTCAAGTGCTCCTAAGGTTTTGCAGCCGCTAATTCCCTTTCGTAAGGAGAATCGCGGACTTTGGCTGAGACCGTCCTCGAAGCTACGGGCCTGACCCCCATGATGCGCCAATATCGGGAGCATAAGGAACGCCATCCCGAGGCGATCCTCCTCTTCCGCATGGGCGACTTCTACGAGATGTTCTTCGATGATGCCCGGAAGGCTTCCAAGATCCTCGAAATCGCCCTGACCTCCCGCGACAAGAACAAGGACGAGAGCGTCCCCATGTGCGGCTTTCCGCATCACGCCGCGTCGCAGTACATCTCGCGCCTGCTCGCAGCTGGAGAACGCGTCGCTGTGTGCGATCAGATGGAGGACCCTCGCAAAGCCAAAGGACTCGTCCATCGGGAAGTGACCAAGGTCCTCACTCCCGGCCTCACCGAAGAGCCCGGGACGATCGTCTCGAATGAGAATCATTTCCTCGTCGCGCTTGCTGCGGCCGGCAAGGCTATCGGCATGGCCGCGTTCGACCTCTCCACGGGGGATTTCCTCGTCACCTCCACCTCGGACACGGTCCTCGCAGCACAAGAACTCCGTCGGCTTGAACCGCGCGAAGTTCTCGTGCCGGAGAACCTTCCCGACGATCATGCCGCGGCTGCAATCTGCGACGGGTCGCTCTACGTGAATCGCGTCCCTGATTGGATGTCGGACCGCCAGGGCTGCGCCCAAGTGCTGAGAGACCATTACAAAGTCCGCAATCTGGAAGGCTTCGGACTGGCCGACTCCTCGCCCGCGATCATCGCTGCAGGGATGGTCATGCACTACGTGCGGCAGGCGAGAAGTGACGCAGCGGCACATATCAAGACCCCGCGAGTTTATCATCTCGGCAACTACATGGTACTGGACCAGTCAACGCTGCGGAACCTGGAGATTTTCCGGAACATCAAGGACGGCTCGGCCACGGGAACGTTGCTGGGTTTGCTCGACAGGACCGCAACGGCAATGGGCGCGCGTTTGCTGCGCCAGTGGATCTCCTATCCACTCCTCGACGTAACAGAGATCACCCGGCGCAGCGACACTGTCGCCATATTCGTTGACGACGCGATCCTGAGGGAAGATCTTAAGGATATACTTAAGGAAATCGGTGACTTGGAGCGGATCGCAGGCAAGATTTCTCTTAAGAGTGCCACCCCGCGCGACCTCGTGCACCTCAGGTATTCCGCGGAAACGATCCCGTCGCTCTTGAAACTGCTCAATGGAGTAGACACCGACCTTGCGAACGAAATTAAGAGCATGGACGATCTGTCTTACGTCGCTCACGCAATCGCCGCGGTGCTCGTGGACGCTCCGCCTGCGGGCCTTCGGGACGGCGGAGTTATTCGGAGCGGGTACAACGACGAGTTGGATGAACTCCGTTCCATCAGCACTCGCGGCAAGGAGTGGATCGCTGGCATCGAAGCCCGGGAGCGACAACGGACCGGGATTCCCAATCTCAAGGTCGGGTATAACAAAATCTTCGGTTATTATATCGAGGTCACGAAGGCCCACCAGGAAAAGGTCCCTCAAGACTTTGTGCGGAAACAAACCCTTGTCAACGCGGAACGCTACATCACTGAAGAACTCAAGGAATACGAGCTGAAAGTCCTCAACGCTCAGGACAGAATCATCGAGCTGGAGGAAGAAATCTTCGGTGCCTTGCGCACGAAGCTTCTCGAAGTAATTCCCCGTATCCAGAACACCGCGCGGCTCATTGCCACCCTCGATGTGCTCGTAGCTCTCGCGGAGACGGCAGCACGCAGGGCGTACGTGCGTCCGACGATTCACGACCGCGACGAAATCCGCATCGTCGAAGGCCGGCATCCCGTTGTGGAAAGCTTCGATACCAGTGAAACCTATGTCCCGAATGACGTGTTGTTGAACAGGTCTTCAGAGCAAATACTTATCATCACCGGACCCAACATGGCCGGCAAGTCCACGTACATGCGCCAGACCGCGCTTCTGGTGCTCATGGCCCAGATGGGGAGCTTCGTCCCCGCGTCGGAAGCGTCAATCGGCTTGGTCGACCGGATCTTCACCCGGATCGGCGCGGCGGACTATCTTGCCTTCGGCCAATCGACCTTTATGGTAGAAATGAACGAAACCGCGGACATCTTGCATAACGCGAGCGATCGTTCGCTTGTGATTCTCGACGAGGTTGGACGAGGAACCAGCACCTTCGACGGGCTCTCGATCGCCTGGGCCGTGACCGAGTATCTTCACGACCGAGCGGACGGCGGACCTCGAACCCTCTTTGCTACGCACTACCACGAGCTGGTGGATCTCGCGCTCGTAAAGGAGCGAGTACGGATCTACAACATTGCGGTCAAGGAATGGAAGGACCGTGTCATCTTTTTGCGAAAGATCGTACCCGGTGGTACGAGCCGTTCGTACGGAATTCAAGTGGCTCAGTTGGCGGGAATCCCTGAAGCGGTGATCGTCCGAGCCAAGGAGATCCTTGCCAATCTCGAGAAGGAAGAGCTTGACCCGCGCGGACGGCCTAAGCTCTCCAAGGGCCGCTCGGAGAAGAAGCGAAAGGACGATGCCTCCCAGATGGAACTCTTCGGGTCGCCCGGCGACGAACTGCTGCGGGAGCTGCAGGAACTCGACACCAATCGCCTCACGCCACTTGAAGCGCTCAATCTCCTCGCGGAATTAAAAAAGCGTTTCTGCTGAATCGAGAGGAAGGAATTCCTTTACCCCGCGAAAGCATTTACGGTGCGCGGGTGACGGGCCGTACCGGCAGATAGCCTCTTTGTGCGCTTTGGTGGGATAGCCCTTGTGCTCGTCAAACCTGTACTCGGGGTACTGTCGGTGGAGTTCCGCCATCAGCCGGTCACGGGTCACTTTTGCCACGATGCTTGCAGCCGCGATTGACACGGAGAGCCGGTCGCCTTTCACGATCGGGCGCTGGCCCATATCCAGGTCGAGCGAAAGAGGACCGTCGATCAGGAGGAAATCCGGTGGCGGCAAGATTTGCCCCACCGCTGTCTTCATGGCGAGCCGAGTGGCTTGATAAATGTTGATGCGGTCGATGGTCTCAGGGGGAACGATTCCCACTCCGACGGCCAATGCGCGGCTCATTATCGCGTCGAAGAGCCGTTCGCGGGTCCGCGGGTTCAGCAGTTTCGAGTCATTCAGCTCTTCAAAATGCTCTTGGTAGGGGATTATGACGGCAGCCGCGACGACCGGACCGGCGAGGGGTCCACGTCCCGCCTCGTCCACGCCTGCGATCCTCACGCAGCCGGAAGCGGCCGCTTCATCCTCAAAACAGCATGCGGGCGGGTCTATAGCCGGACTCACGGAGCATCACCCGTTTTAAGGCACTCGAGTTAAAGCGAGAGGCGATTCAGCACCGTAGGGAGAAGGATTCAGTACTGTCCCGAGGGTGTCGCCGTCAACCGTCCCTCTCAATCCCCTCGCCAATTGAGGGAAGTGTGCCCCATCCTCGTTGTCGGGGAGGGACAGGGAGGGAATAAAATTTTTGGAATCTTGCCCACCTTGGCGCCTAGAGTACCATTTCGCAATTACGGCAACGTGTCCTCAGTTGGCGACGATGAGAAAAGAGTGAAGATCAGTAGGTGGCGGGACAGGCATCTTGCCGGTCCCACCAATGCTGCCTGTAATACGTTACCGTACTTATGAAATGGAGTACTTACCGTTTCAGGGTCTGTACATCCGCTCCTTAATCCGGGCGGCTTTACCCTTGAGCTTGCGGATATAGTAGAGCTTGGCCCTGCGTACCTGGCCTCGGGTCACTACGTCGATCTTGTCCAGCATGGGCGAATGCAGGGGAAAGACCCGCTCGACACCAACACCGTAAGAGACCTTCCGCACCGTAAAGCTGGAGCGCGCGCCTTTGCGGTTGATCGCGATCACGAGACCCTCGAAGACCTGGACGCGTTCGCGGTTGCCTTCGACGATCCTTACATGAACTTTGACGGTATCTCCGGGCCTGAACTGAGGCAGGTCCATGCGATAATGTTCATTTTCCAGTTGTTCGAGCACATTCATATTGATCATTCTCCGTTAGTCATTTCCTGTCTGATTTCGTCGAGCAGCTTCTGTTCCTCCCGGTCCAGGACTCGATCACGCAGCAGATCGGGTCGTCTCTCCAGGGTTCGGGCCAGCGCCTGTTTCTTGCGCCATATTCTTATCTTTTCGTGGTGCCCTTCGAGGAGCACAGCAGGAACTTCCATGCCTTCGAACGACCTGGGCCTCGTGTACTGTGGATATTCAAGCAGCCCGTTGTAGAAGGATTCGCCACGCTCGTGGCTGTCCGCGCCGAGCACGCCGGGAATAAGCCGTACCACAGCGTCGATTACTACCATCGCGGCAGTCTCGCCTCCGGAAAGGACGTAATCTCCGACGGAGATCTCATCATCTACGAAGGCCCTGATTCGCTCGTCGAAGCCTTCGTAACGTCCGCAGACGAAGGCGATACCGTCTTTTCGAGCCAGCTCCTCAGCCAAGTTCTGGTTGAAAAGCCTCCCGTGCGGCGTCATGAGTATCACCGCGGGCGAGCCCATGACTGCTTTCAGGTATCGTATCCCTCGAACAACCGGACCGGGAGTCATGATCATCCCGGTGCCGCCGCCGAAGGGATAATCATCCGTCGACCTGTGGCGGTCGTCGGTAAAATCTCTCAAATCCACGGTCTGAACACTCAGCAGACCGGCTTTGATGGCCCGTGCCGGATTGCCGAAACTCAGAAAAGAGTCGAAAATCCCCGGAAATATCGTCAAAATTCGGATGTCAACCATCGGGGATAAGGCCCTCGAGTGGATCGACGATCATTTTCTTTTTCTCGGTGTCCACGTCGAGCACCACGTCGTCGATCATGGGGATGAGCACATCGCCAAACGGCCCTTCCACCTCAAGGACGTCGTTTGCTCCTGTCTCGATGATTCGGGTGACTTTTCCGAGGCTTCGGCCGTCATTGGTAACGACGGTCATGCCGATCAGTTCAAACCAATAATATTCATTCTCCTCTTTGTCCGGTAAGTTCTCCGACGCCGTCTTGACGAGGCTTCCTACAAGCTCACGCGCTTTCTCTGGAGTATCCACCCCTTCGAGTAAAGCGAGCGCGGCCCCTTTGTGGAACCTGACGCTGAGTAGTCGGTAAGGGGTGTCACCGACGACGAGGACACTGGACTTGTCAAACGCTTCGAACGATTCCGTAAAGGGCTTGATCTTAAGCTCTCCGCGGATGCCGAATGCTTTGACCGCCTCACCTATGACCACAAGTGTATCGGCCGACATCCGTTTTCAAAACCGAAAACCCGAACCCGGCGTACGCTCCTTGCTTATTCAAGGATTTCCAGAACGGCCCGTTTGTTAAGCTTAGTCGAGGCCGCGCTGAGGATTGTGCGCATGGCGCGGGCCGTCCGACCCTGTTTGCCGATAACCTTTCCCAGGTCGGACTTTGCGACCTTCAACTCAATCACCGACGTGATTTCGCCTTCCACCTCCATGACCACTACTTCATCAGGGCTGTCCACGAGCGCTTTGGCAATATATTCAATGAGCTCCTTCATCCGTCCTCCCCCTTTCGTAAAGGCGATATGACGGTCAGTGACGCGGAATCGGGGATGCTGTCTCAATCTGTAGCGGGGGTGGATTTCCTCAGAAGTTTGCGCACGGTATCCGATACTTCGGCGCCGCGCGCGATCCAACTTTTGATCGCCGGGGAATCGAGGTTAATACCGCTGATCTTGTTCCTTGGGTCGTAGGTCCCGAGAATTTCCAGGAAACGTCCGTCTCTCGGTGCACGGCTCTCGGTGACCACGACGCGGTAAAAGGGTTTCTTCTTGGCTCCGTAACGGGCCAGGCGGATTTTAACAGCCATATGGGAAGCAACCTCCGGTGCAGGAATGCTTATGCGCCGTAAAAAAATTATATTATTTGGATGCAGCGCTTCTGTCAAGAAAAACCTGGACGAAATGGTATCCATTCGGTTAACCGGGGAGAAGAAAGAATTTGTTTCACTGCTAGAACACAGAAGAGGTAGAGAGGGGGGCGCGGCCCTGCACTATCCAATCTCGGCGGAGATTAATGTCCTTCTTTTCTTCGTGAAGCTCCCCGCGTCACTGAACTCCCATACCCTGTTTTTGGGCACAACAAATCATGAAAGACAGTAAAAGGTCATCAGTGAGTCATCCTGCGGAGCGGGGACTCCTCTCCCCCTGCGTTTCCCCATAGTACTCCCGACGGCAGGTGCTCATAGTACGACTTGGGTGCAGCGCTCATCTTCATGCCCATTTTTCATTGATCGGCACGACTCACCGATTTATAGTATTTCATGGAGGATTGTAATACCAACCGAGCAGCTGCCGTTACCCAACGGCAAAGGAGCGGAATTATGAGCACACCTCAACACTGTCCCGGGTTTGAAGCGCACAAGAGTCTGACCTCATTCATATGCAAGTGCCCGAAATGCGGCAAAGAAAACGAGATCTTCTCCGACGAGTTCGACAAACCCCGCAACTGCTCGGGATGCAAGGAACCGATCGATTTCTCTAAGTGTGCTATTGAGGCGGGTACGCCCTAGGCGTTTGTCCTTGTGCCGCCGGGCCGATTGGCCGCGGCAATATTGCAAGCCGTGTATGGGGGGCGCACGGTGCGCGCCCCTTTCAGTCCGTGCTACGATCTTGAATGTATCCTGGTTTTCAGGAAGCGCTATTTGTTCGCTCGTAAAAGTGCTCTCCCACCAGATGACAGGTCTTCACGCTCAACCCGAAGTTGTTTGTCGTACGGCGCCCATTTCTCGCCGAGACCCGCCAAGTAAAACGCGGCCAGCGCCATCAGCACGATTGCTCCTGCCATGAGTTCCATCGGAACACCGAAAACCTGCCAGAGCGTCAGACGGCCGAGATTCGCGCTCTTGTAGAACGCTCCCCAA
>JAIWNO010000192.1 GCA_020216785.1 Desulfomonile sp. | reverse complement strand
ACCGGAAATCCCGCGGCGAATACCCAGATCCCGCTGATCATCCCCAAGAGGAACGCAACCGCGTCGATGCGGCCCGAGGTGACGCCTACGACTGCGGTTCCGGGACAGTATCCGCCTACGACGAACCCCACTCCGAAAAGAATTCCGCCCACGAGTTGCGGCCAGAGATACGTGGAGAGCAATGAATTTTCAACAAGCACGGTGTAGTCAAACAACCCCACCCACGAGAGTGCCACGAGACCGACCATGGCGGTTGTCAGCGCGGAGAACATCACCCGGAGCACCCTCATGTCGCGGAAATAGAAAATACTCGTCAGGTTGCGCGCATCGCCGAATCCGGCCCGTTCAAGCACGAACCCGAACAGAAACCCGATTACTACGGCAAGAGCGAGGCTCGTCCCTGTGCCGAAGGTCCCAAAAAGGTATAGAGGTCCGGTCATAGCCACTGCCTCCTTACGAAAATTGCGCAGATAAACGCGGTCGCAAAGACCGCCATCATGAAGACCCAGCTCCCGACGGCCATGGTCGCTCCGCCGCTCAATGCCTGACCGCTCGTGCACCCCATTGCAAACCGGGTTCCTATACCGCCGATAAGGCCTCCACCGAATGCTAAGGCTAGCCTTGCTCCCACGCCAACGTTCGGACCCCGCGCCACCACGGATTTCAGCCTCCCTGCGGTCACAGCGGCAACGAACCCACCAATGAACATGCCGATCACCTCAAAGACGATCCAGTTCATCAACGGGTGGGGCTTGCCGGACTTGTAGAATTCCTGGAAATAGCCGTTGGTCTCAACCGCGGCAGGCGCGACAACGTGCGCGGTCACCGCAGCGGTTCGTGCAACGGCCCCCGATGCTCCAAGCCCGGTCCCCATCAGGTAAAAGGTCGCCAGAAGGACCAGACCGAGCGCCACGCCCCCTACGTAAGGATTCCAATATCCCTGTGCGTACTCAAATTGCCTCATGTCACACACCACATCCTTTTCTATTATTTCGACTTTTCCGCTGTTTCTTCCCGCGCCGGCTCCTGCGCCGACGGTGCTGCCAATTTCAGCCCCGCCGCTTGCAGCTGCTCGTTATTCAGGCCTGACGACTGCTCCCCAAGGCGAGGGGTCTCCATTTTCTGCCACAATACGAGCGCTGGATCATTCACGCTCAGATCCTGCGGACACTTCATCATCAGCCGATAGCTTAATTGAAAAATTCCGGCGACCAAGACTACAATCAAGGAGAGGATAACAGCCGACAAAATTCCAGCGGTCACCATTCGGCCGCGCTTTTCCGCTAGCGCATCAGCCGGATGTTCGACCTTCTCCGGAGCCGAGGCGATCGTGTCCTCAGGTTGATCGACCGGTCCCTCCAGCACGTTCGGGTCTCCGGGATCTTCTGCTGGTGTTGTAGGTTTCTGTTCTTCGGTCATCTGTTATCTCCTTATGTCATGAAGAGACGACGGCACTGACGAGGCATTGGCCCGCGTCGAGTGCTGCGAGCACCAATTGCCCGGCGCCAAGAGCAGCTGCGGCGCTTTTCAGGTCCGGAAGCCAATCCATGTGGTCCGTGCAGAAGCGTCTTGCGTCTTCGATCCGACCATGCTCAAGGAGCACGGCGAGAAACTCGAAAAGCACCGCCATGTGGTCCGCTGCACGGCCCTCAAGCACGTCCGGGCTCAGGCCGAAGTCACGGAGCACTGCTTCCATGTGTGCCGCGGGCTCACCGCGAGTGAGTCCTTTTGTTCTGTGGAGAGGATGGGACGGGTCGCATGCCCACTCCTTGTACACCGACTCCTCCAGCGAGAGCGCTGCGCCGGGACGGCTGAATATCCCTCGTCGGCGGTTCCAATCTCTCGCGAAGCGGTCGGGCCGCCCCCAATATGGGCTGAAGGCGCTCGGCTGAATCTCCCCGAGAACGCGAACAGCCTCAGCAGCGGTATTTTCGTCCAGGCGCTCCTCGTCTCCAAACAGACGGGCCAGCACGGTAGCAGCTTCAACTGCCCAAGCAAGGTCGAAGACGGCACACGGTTCGGACCGGCGGCCCGGGTATTCATTTATCAAAAGGGCCTGAAGGTTGCTCATTTTGTTCTCGGCTCCTCGATGAAACCATTGACCGTGCAGCAGGCTCTACGGCCCCCACAAGAATACGTTGTCAATTCCCTTCCGCCTATGCCAGCACCTGCGGCGCGGTACCGGAATAAATGATCAAGGCTCTCAAGCTGATTCCGCCGATGAGCACGCACAAGTCGGCGCCCACAACCAGATACTTGGGCATACGGCCATATTCGTAGTACTCAACGATGCTCAGCACGAACGGCGCCAGGATCCCCACTACTACGACAAGGGCCCAGAAAAAAGGGCTAAGCGAGCCAGATAGGAGCATCATGGCCGATTCAGCGGCTTCCACTGACCGCGTGAGCGACATGAACACGAAGAGCAGCAGCACCACACCTTCGATCGAGAGGAAAATAACGTGCCCCAGAGCAAAATTCGACAGCGTACGGATCGTCGAGATGTCGATAATGGCTGCGCCGATCATCGCCACTGCAAGGCCTGTGGAGAGCGCGGATGCAAGAAATAGGACCGGCATGAGCGGCGTGTTCCAGAAGGGGACTCCGTTGATTACCGCGATGAGGACTCCGGTATAGATCGCAGTCGCAAAGGCAAATACCGTTCCGACTATCTCCAAGTGCCACACATACTTGCGAAAGTACCGGCCGATGAAGGTGATTTCGTTGAGCGCGGCCGCGTAAAGCAGTGATATGGGAATAAAAGCCGACAGGATCACCACGCCCCACGTGATCATGCTCGACGGATTAAACACGAGGTAGAACTGTCTCCACGGTTCCCACAGCCCTGCTTCGAGGTCCAGCACCAAGGCTGATGTCCCGACCGCCACCAGCGGCCCTGCTGCGAGCGATCCTGCCCTGGCAAGCGCTTTGGACCAATCCGGTGCGAGCAGGTCACATGCAACTGCGGCGATGAAGGCGCCCGAACCGGCGCCCGCCAGAAAGAGGTAGGTGACGATAAGCCATCCCCAAGCGCTCTCAGGCATGATCAGCTCCTTTTGTAGAAGATCTTGGGCTTGGTGCCGAGGTCCGGCCTGAGCGGCTGCGCCCGATTCTCGGCGATGAAGCGGGAAACCCTGCTATCAGGGTCATCAAGGTCACCGAAGATGCGAACCTGCGTCGGGCATGTGGTCACACATGCAGGCTCTCCACCCTGCCGTACCAGGTCGATGCAAAACCAGCACTTGACGCTGATTCCTTCGTGGTGGTCAATGAGCCGAACCTTGTACGGGCACGCTTCGATGCAGTACTTGCACCCCACACAGCGATTCCGGTGAACAAGGACTACGCCTTCGGGTGAGGTGTAGATCGCGCCCGTCGGGCATACGCGCTCGCACGGCGCGTTCTCGCAGTGATTGCATTGAGCAGGCACGAATTCTTTGGAAAACGACGGGTATTTCCCTCGGTCCACTTGATAGATCGTGTTGAATTTCTGGTCGTATTCCAGACCATTGTGGTTCTGGCACGCCACCTTGCACGCGTGGCAGCCGATGCATTTGGTGGTGTCGATTGCGATTCCGTAACGCGGCATGGCCGGCTCCCTTGGGTGGAATCTCTTTGGCTCAGGCCGAGAGCCTCAGCTGCGAATCAGTATTCGCCCTGAAGCTTTCCCGGCGCAGCAGCGCGACAGCGCTCTGTTACGTATACGTCTTTGTCACTTTGACAATGACTTCGTTGGCCATAGCATGACCGAGCACAGGATCGAACATGGTCGGAAGAAAATCGTTGTACGAGACTCCGTATCCGAACCCGCCCTGCCCCTTTTTCTTGGCGTAGGTAAGGTTGCGGGAGAAGATCCCGTAACCGCTGGGCAGGAAGATACAATCAGGATGAATGCCGTCCGTGACGCGGGCCCTCATCCTGCCGCTCCCAACCGACGATGTCAGGGTCATGCAGTCTCCGTCCTTGATCTCCAGCTTTTTGGCCCTGTCCGGGTGTATCCACGCCCTTCCCCAGTCCTGGTCGGTGGTGATCTTCATCAGGTACGGCTGGTTAGCCGTACGTGCGTGCGTATGGTGGGCCTGCTTGCCATGGATCAGGCGAAACGAATGCGGGTCTTTCGGATCGGGAGAGACGAGTGGCTCTTCCCATGTCGGCACCGCGGGCAACTCGAGGTCCTTGAGTGTGGATGAAACGAACTCCAGTTTGCCGCTCGGTGTATCGAAATGAGGCTCACCGGGCTGCCATTGGCCGCCCAAGTCAATGACGCCTTCCTTCTTCAGCTGCTCCAGGCTCACACCGAGGGGTTTCAGCGCGGCCCTGTTCCAATCTTCCAGCGTGAAGGTGAAGTACTGTCCGATGCCGAGGTGCTGCGCAAGCTCGATGAGAATCTGCACCAGGGGCTTGGTGTCGTAGAGCGGCTTCACCACTTGCTGGCGGATCGCTACCTGCTGAGAGCTATAGGCGTGGTTCGCGTGTACCACGTCGTCCCGTTCCAGGTAGTAGGACTCCGGGAGGATATAATGCGCCAGCGTCGCAGTCTCCGAAAGTACGTAGTCAAAACTCACGAGCAGATCGAGCTTCTTGTACCCTTCGATCACTCGCGCCGGGTTCGGACAGGTGCGCAGCGGGTTGTTGTGATGTACAAAGCCTGCTTTTAGCTTTCCTTGAATGGCAAGCTCGGGAATCGCGTGGCTGATGCCGACACCCTTAGGCGTGAGCGGGTACCGTTCCGGGTCCCCGCTGCCGTCGACCATAGGGCCTTTTACCGGAGGTGGAGCGGGGTACTGGTTCGGGTCCGGCTTTCCGAGCTTGACTTTCGGCGCCGGATACAACCCGCCCAACTGATTGTAATTACCCAGCAAACCGTTGACGCACGCAATCGCACGAACAAGCTGAAGGCTGTTCTTGTATTGCGTGCCCGCCGCCGCATGGTAACCTCTGTGGATCACGGCCCTCGGCGCGGCCTTTGCCATTTCGCGAGCAAGCGTGACGATAGTCTCTTTCGGGACGGTAGTCTTTTCTTCAGCCCACGACGGTGGGAATTTCCTGACCTCTTCGGCGAATTCCTCGAAACCTTCAGTGTATTTCTCGACGAACTCTTTTTGATAGAGGCTCTCGTCGATCATCACGTGCGCGACCGCCAGCATGAGGGCGAGGTCCGTTCCCGGCCGTATCCGAATCCACTGCTTGGCGATCGAGGCCGACTCGCTGAACCGAGGGTCCACCACGACCACCTTGGCTCCCGACTCGCGGCCCTTGACCACATCTTGGAGTTTGCGCAAGTTGAGGCCCGCGGCGAGATTTCGCCCGATTAAGAGAATGAAGCGGCTGTTCGCGAAGTCATGTTCCGGCTTGCTGTTTCCCACCGTGAGCCACCATCCAATGTTGCGCGGCAGAAAACAGGTAGCCCCATGCGAGAAGACGTTCGGAGATCCGAGAGCGTTCATGAAGCGAAACGTTACGTCAGCGTTCCCCTCAGGATATTGCAGCCAAAAGATGCTCTCTGCACCGTGTTTTTCCTTAATTTGTCCGAGCTTGGCACCGATTTCCTTGTAGGCCTGTTGCCAGGAGATGGGCTCAAACTTGTTCGGTCCCACACGCTTGAGCGGAGATTTTATCCGGTCCGGGTTGTAGACCTCGTGAAGCATCGCGTGGCCTTTGGCGCATACGCGTCCCAGGTTGTTACCCGCGATTGGGATCCCTTCAGCCTTCCATACGCGATCGCCTTTGGTGTACACTCTTAATGCGCACCAGTTACCACAAGCATCGCAGAGCGTCGGAGTGACCTTTACCTCTCCGGATGCCTTTTCGGAGGCGGCCCAAGCGTCAAATCCCAGGTACGGGCTTGCGGCCAACGCGGCGCCCCCTGCTGCCGACGCGACGAGGAACTTCCTTCTGGTCATGCCGTGACGATTCATAATTCGTTCACCTTGACGGCTTGTTGTTACCATTAAAATATATGGATATATATATACTGTCAAGAGTTTTTCAACCTCCCCGCAAATTTTCCCACAACGCACCGAACAATCTCATTTCCTTAGTACTTTTTTCTTTCAGAATTAGCGAGCCGCCGCGGAGCACTCGGGCACGGGTGCTAAGCGCCCCTCGCAACGTGGATAACGTTTCCCGCCCGCTGGGGACTGCTTCGTTGCTCCCCTCCCTGCAATGACAAGGCTGAGCGTGTCATTGCGAGCGAAGCGGAGCAATCTCCTCCGACTAGAATAAACAACCGTATTTTCGGGAAGGTGTATTTAGCTGGTTCAGCTTAATGTACTATCATTTTGCGCGACGAGTCATGCTTCGTGAGGTCTGAAGTGGTCCCACCCGGTGGGGCCTAAGCTCTCGGTACTCCCGTCCCGTCGAATAATCTGCATGCCGTGGCCCTCGACGAACTCACCGATGGGCACGAGCATCCATCCTTCCGAGTCGGCTTTCTGTCTGAGGCTTTTTACTGCATCGGCCTCGAGCGCCACGAGGAGCACGTAGTCCTCCCCTCCCTGAAGTATCCACCTAATGGGGTCCACTCCGAGAATACCACCGGCTTGGGCGAGCGCGCCACTCACTGGGATTACGCCTTCCTGCAGAACCGCGGCAACTCCGGAATCCGCGCACAGATGCCACAGGTCCGACGACAGACCGTCCGATATGTCGATTGCCGCGGTGCACGCACGGGACGACGCGAGAAGGCGGCCTTCCGCCAGGTGTGGCCTGGGTGCGAGGTGGGCACGCTTGAGCGGCCCTGCGACCTCCGATGGGAGTTCGCTGCCTGACAGCAGCAATTCCAGCCCTGCTCGGGACTCGCCAAGACAACCCGTTACGGCGATTACGTTACCGGGCCGTGCGGTGTGGCGATACAGCACTTCGTCTCGCGGCACCAGTCCTGTGAGGGCTACGTTAATCACCAAGTCCCCTCGGGACGATGTGGTGTCGCCGCCAAGGAGGTTCACGTCGTACTGCCGCGCAAGATTGGTCATTCCCCGGTACAAGCTTTCCAGCCAGTCCAGGTCCACGCGCTCCGGTACCGCGATGCTCACGAACGCGTCCATGGGACGGCCGCCGCACGCCGCAATATCCGAGAGATTGACCGCAAGGGCCTTTGCACCGAATGTCTCGGCAGGCGCCCACTCCATAAGGAAGTGAACTTTTTCCACCAGCAGGTCCGTGGTTACCAGAAGGTGCTCCGGTCCATTGATGTCGATCACCGCGCAATCGTCCCCGATCCCCTTCACGACTCCACGGGAACGGATAGCCCCGCCGGGAGCGATACGGTCGATAAACCCAAACTCCCCGACGTCTTTCAGCTTCATGGACGGATTCCCGGCGGTGCCTGTTGTTACCGAGCGCGCTTGGCGATCTGCACCGCTTCGATGAGTTCTCTGGTCGCGACCGCGGGATCGTCTGCGGAGACAATGGCGGAGACTACCGCGACGCAATCAGCGCCTGCGTGGATCACTTCGGTCGCGTTCTCTTTCTTAACCGACCCGATAGCGACCAGCGGAAGATCTGTAAGAGAACGCGCCTTGCGGAGGCCGTCAAGTCCCCACGCGGTCACAAGCTCCTCCTTGGTTGATGTGAGGAATACCGGACTCACCCCAAGGTAATCGGCATTTGCGACCGCTGGATCTGTAATGTGGTGCGGCTGTTCCACCGAAAGACCGATGATCTTCTCCGGCCCGAGAATTCTCCTGGCCACGCCTGCGGGCATGTCGCTTAAGCCGAGGTGGACACCGTCAGCATCGAGCGCGAGCGCGATGTCGATCCGGTCGTTGACGATGAGGGGCACTCCGGCGGACCTGAGCACTTCCCGGATCTTGAGCCCCTCCTCGTAGAAATCTCGTGTTGAGAGATCTTTCTCCCTAAGCTGCACCGCGGACACGCCGACAGATACCGCCGCGGCAACTACGTCAAGAGTCGATCGGCCCCGCGACAGTCCGCGGTCGGTCACGAGATATACATCCCACAAGCGTGGATCGATCATGCCTTTGCGATCCTTGCTCGTTCGGCAAGCTCTTCGGGAGTGATCTCGTACAACGCGTCAAGCAGTTTGACCCAGAAACTCCCCGGCGCTTGGGCAGCGGCCGCAGCTTTTTCGCCCGCCAGCCCGAAATACGCGAGCCCGGCGGCGGATGCGATAAGCGGATCAGGGGCAACCGCGATGAAAGCTGCTGTCACGACGCTCGCCGCACACCCTGTTCCAGTGACGTATTCCATGAGTTGGTGTCCACCGGTGACAATCAAGGCCTCCTCACCATTGGTCACATAATCCCGTTCCCCTGTGGCCGCGACGACTGTCCCGTGGGTCAGTGCGAGTTCTTTGGCTGCGTCGATGGCTGCGTCGACAGCATGGACGGAATCCACTCCCCGAGTAGTCCCGCCTTGCGCGGAAAGGGCGAGGATCTCAGAAGCGTTTCCGCGTATGGCCGCGGGCACTGCCCAGCGAATAATCTCCGCTGCCGTTTCCGTACGGAGTTGGGTGGCCCCGGCGCCCACAGGATCGAGCACGTACGGTTTGCGAGCGATGCTGCACAGTTCTGCGGCGCGCGTCATGGAAGGCACCCAGCCGGCCGAGAGGGTTCCTATGTTGATCACTACCGATCCTGCAATCCTGATGAGTTCCTCCAGTTCCTCGGGCGCGTGCGCCATGATCGGGGAAGCTCCCATGGCAAGAAGAACATTCGCAGTGGAGTTCATGACAACGTAGTTTGTTACGTTGTGAACAACGGGCCGGTCGCTCCGGACCTTTCGCAGAATCTCCCCCGCTTGAGCGGCGTAGTCGGGCATGCTTTTCAACTCCTTTTCACATCTATATTCGGTCACTTCAGCGGGTGACGTCTCATAACAGTCTGCAATTGTTCCAGCACCGTTCTCCGAGCCAGCGATCCCCGGCGGCTCGAAGTAATGAAACACATAAAGATGAGCCCTTCTGCTGACTTCTCGGAAAGCGAATCGGCATCATATTACCAAAAGTCCCCGCCTCCGGGCAAACCGAGGCGATAATTGAGCTTGATATTTTCCCGCGGCGGCAATATGGTTGGACTCGAAAACAGACTCAGACCCTATTATGAAATACTGCTTTATACGAGAGAGGCACTTTCGGGCGAGGAACGAGCGCGACGCCGTCCCGCGGCAAAAATCGTACCGGTCATCAGTTGCCTTGGCCGTGCATCGGTATTACTCGTTTTTTAGGAGCGGAACCATCGACAGAGATTCACGAGGGTGCTATGCGGGGTTCCGCTCCGGAGCGAAGTGAAGCGTGCCGTTACTGGCGGCCGAGATATGGCCGGTTTTTCGCCCGTTTGAACACGCGTCGGAATGAAGCATGATCTCATCCGGTATGCAATCATAAGGAGGGCGGTGCACATGAGAAATACGGAAGTGTTCTTCAATCCTTTCCGGCTGATAAGCCCCAGGCTCGATGCCGAAGCCTCCCGACTCAAGGAGATGTTTGAGGCCCCTCCCGAGGAGGTGACAACCCTCGAAGAGGGCCTGCTCATAATGACTGCAAAACTCGTTGAATTGACCGATTTGATTCGCAAGGCGCTCATCATGTCGGTCCCGGAGAAACTCGAAGAATGTGTGCGTCTGGCCAAAGAGATCCATGAGGAGGAAAAGGGCCTTACTGGGAGTCTCGTGCACAGGCCGAGCGAAACCACGGGCGATCTGCTCAAGATTGTCGTGCTGTTTCCGGGACGCCTGGAACGGATTGGTGATCTTCTTGAGAGTATCATCAACGTCATCCGCATCAAGGCGCGTGACGGGGTGCCGTTCAGCGATAAAGCGATGGCGGAACTCGGCGAGCTTTTCGGGCTCTTCTCGGAGATGCTCACGAACTTCCGAGATGCACTCCTGACACGGAACAAGACGTTGCTGGAGAAGATCGTGCAACAGTCCCACCGGATTGGGCAAGTAGTAATCGAGGCGTCACTGGCTCATGAGGATCGCCTCATTGAAGGTGTCTGTTCGCCGAAGGCCTCGTCGCTCTTCT
This sequence comes from Desulfomonile sp., assembly GCA_020216785.1. Classification (GTDB taxonomy): domain Bacteria; phylum Desulfobacterota; class Desulfomonilia; order Desulfomonilales; family Desulfomonilaceae; genus JAIWNO01. The sequence goes on along the minus strand of JAIWNO010000192.1, from coordinate 15 downwards.
TGGATATCCTCGATT
>JAIWNO010000191.1 GCA_020216785.1 Desulfomonile sp. | reverse complement strand
CTGTGCGGCAAAGCGCAAGCCACACCCGTCAAATGGCTGAAGCGCTCCTCAAGATCACGGTCACGCACGAGCCCGTTTCCTGATTCATCCGTGCTTTACGCCCGGTGCCCTTGTTAGGGTGCCGGGCGCCAGACTCTTCAACTGTTTTTCGACTCACGCAAACGCACCGGCCATTTCGACGAGCTGCAGGAGAAGACCGCACCAAAGAACCCCCAATTCCACGCAACCACAGTGACAATAAGCATATACGAAAACTGGAAAGCCTTTTTGAAACTCTTCGTTTTCCCGAAAAACCAAAGGAAAATTGCGGGAAAAGGCAGCAGCAGTACCGGCCATAGCCGCGGGTCGTGCCACAGCAGGACGCCGGCAAGGATGAAGGCCGCCATGAGCGCGATCGGCTCATAGTGAAGCTTCCGAAAAAGCCCGTAACGCTTCACCAAAGGCCATTGGCACGCACCGTACCGACCCATCATGCGAACGAGTCCTCTGATAGTCTTGGGCCGATAATGAGCTACCATCGCCCGCGGGTTGAACACGAGGCGGTACCCTTTGCGCCGGATGCGATAGTCCAGGTCAACGTCTTCGCCCGGCCAGAGTTGCTCGTCGAATCCCCCGACCTCGTCGAGGACCGTCTTGCGGTATGCGGAGCAGCAGCTCGGATTGTGATCGGTGTCGCGCTGCTGCCGGCTCGTGGTGATATATCCAGTCATGAAACCCACGGAGCGGAAGAATTCCTGGACAAGCCTACCTGTGGGGGTCTCGTCATTAGGGCTGCGCTGGTCGCCGCCGACACCGGCTATCTCCTCGGCAACAAAACCTTTTTCCAGTTCGATGAGCCAACGGGGATCCACCCGGCAATCTCCGTCCGTAAACGCGACGAAATCCCCTTTAGCCGCGGCAATCCCCACGTTGCGGGCCCGTGACGGACCGCCCTTATCCAGACGAATTACCGTGCACCATTCAAACGATTCGGCCACTGACGCTGTGTCGTCAGTCGACCCGTCGTCCACGATGATGACCTCATATGAGGAATGATCAAGGCTTCCCAGCGCATCCAGACACTTTGCAATGGTTTTTCGGCAGTTATGGACCGGCACCACCACGGACATTCGCGGCCGGGTCATGCGCGTCGCCCCTCCGCCCACAAGTAGGAAAAGAAATTGGCTGCGCCCCGAAGTTTGCGATAGAGGTCCGCTGTGCTCCTGGTGCGGAAAAGAAACTCGACCATGTAGGATGGCCTGAAATAGAACTTCTTGAGGCCACGATCCACTGCTGCATCGATCTCTTCGGCGCTGAGCCCCGGATAATCGATGACCGCGGCCTGTTCGCCGTCGGCGAGCCACGCGTCCCAGCGGTCGGTTTTGAGGAGGCCGCGTTCGCGGCAATGCTCGAAATACGCGGTGCCGGGAAACGGGACCGCGCCGGAGAATTGTACGGTATGGAGCCCAAGTTCCAGCGCCAGCTTTATGGTGCTCTCCATAGTTTCCCGTGTCTCGCCCGGTAGACCGAGGACGAAACAGCCGTGCACGTCAAGCCCGACTTTGCGCGTCAGCGCCATGAAGTGTCGTGCGTCTTCCACCGTAGCATTCTTATTTATGCGGGAGAGAATTTCCGGATCGCCGGACTCGAACCCTACCAGCAGTTCCCGGCACCCGGCGCGTTTCATGAGCCGGAACAGTTCCAGGTCCGCCGTATCTGTTCTCGCATTGACAGAGAAGGTGATGTGAAGCCCGCGGCGGAGTATCTCTTCACAGATGGCCGCGGCATTGGACTTGACCATCGTGAAGGTGTCGTCCTCGAAGAAGAATTCTCCCCCGCGGACTACCTGTGGACAAAGCATGATGTCGCGTTCGATCTCGTCCACAACCGCGGCGGGAGACCGGAGTCTTACCGTGCGTCCGTGCATGACCTGCGGCCATAGGCAAAAAATGCAGCGGTGCGGACACCCGCGGCCGGAGAAAATATCGATGTACGGGTAGAGCTTTGACCCGTCGAAATAGCGCATTAAGTCCAAATGCTGCCATGCGGGAAAGGGCAATGAGTCGAGGTCTTCGATGTATGGCCGGGGCGCCGTGCGAACGGCGCCCCGGCCGTTTTCGAGATAGCAGATGCCCTTCACCTTGGACAGGCGCGGGTACTCACCCACTACATCGAGCACCGTGAAGTCGTACTCTCCGATGCAGACCACATCTACCGCTCCCTCGGCCAGGGCTATTGTTTCTTCGGGGAGAGCGGACGCGTGCGGACCGACCATAATCACCGCAGCGCGGCTTTCCTCCTTACAAATACGCGCGCATTCGATGTCGGAGTAAATCGACGGAGTGGTGGAATCGAGCACTACGAAATCCGGCTGCTCGCGGCGGACGAGCAGTCTCAAATCGCTCTTCCCGAGGTCAAGCGCGGGGAAATCGTGAAGCTTCACATCAACACCGGCGTGTTCCAGCACCGCAGTAGCGTACGCCAACCAGTCAGGAGGGCGTAAAACACGGCCCCGGGTACGCGCCGCCCATCGTTGAGTCCGGTTGAAGCCTTTCACATAGGGCTCATTGATCAGGAGAACCTTCATTGGTCTTCGCCCCCAGGCCCACGATTCCTTGAAATGCCGACGCTCAGCATCCCAAGAAAGAATGACGAGAAGATGATTTGGACCCCGAGCGCAATTACTGTGGTCGCGACAAAAACCGCGTGCGTCGATCCCAATTCGCCCATGCTGCGGGCTATCCATGTTGTGAGGATTGCAATGTCGGCCATCAGACCGAGCCAAATAAGGAACGCTCCGGCAACGACCCCGATTTCAAGGCTGAACCACTTGAAAAACCAAGAGAAGATGCGTCCTCGCATCTCGAAGGACTCGTTCATGGCAAATGCCTTTGTGAACGCACCCAACGTAAGGATTTGAAATCCCAGCAGTGTGCACAGGCAGCCGACCGCCAGCCAGTGAACCCCAAAGTAGACTCCGTGCAAGACCACCGGACCGCGTAGCAGTACCATCTGCGCGAATGCCCCGAAAAGGAACAACACGGCGCCGGGGATAACATAGAGGTAATCCGGAGCATACATCAACAGCAGCCGCAGTGTTCGCCACCCGTCGCGAAAAGACCGTAAATGCGGCGGCCGTGACCGGCCGTCTACATGAAGCGTCAGCGGGATTTCCGTGATGCTCAGGTTCTTGTTGGATGCCTTGACGATCATCTCAATGGCGAATTCCATTCCCGGTGACCGCAGTCCGAGCTTGTCATAGGCATCTTTCGAAAACCCTCTCATGCCGCAATACGCGTCGGAGCACCCCGTCCTGAAGAACAGATTGATTGTCATGGATAGGAAAAAAAAAAAAAAAAACCTGTGGAGTGGAGGCATCGCGCCCGGTAAAATCGTTCCCTTGAGGCGGGTCCCCATCACTAGGTCATACCCTTCCCGGAGCTTTTCAATAATCGGACCGATCGCGCTCCAGTCGTATGAATCGTCACAGTCACCCATGATGCAGAACCGGCCCCGAGCTTCCTTGATGGCCGCCTGCAAGGCCATTCCGTAGCCTCGCCGCGGTTCGTGGACCACGCGGGCACCCAGCGACCGGGCGATTTCCACGGAGCGGTCATTGGAGCCATTGTCTCCTATCACTACCTCGCCCCGCACACCAAGGGCTGCGAAACTATGAAACGCCTTTTCGATACACCTGCCGACGGTTTCCTCCTCATTAAGGCAGGGCATTATCGCTGATACTTCTATTTGCTGGTAGGAATCCGACACATCCTTTCCTCGATCCAATCTCTGTTTGGCGGGGCTCAGCCGAGCGATGTCATTATATTACATCATTTGATGAAGCATCCGTACATGCCGCGATGAGATTTGCCTGCAGCACGGTCGGAGATATAATGGCGCCTCACGCGGCGGAGGGAAACCGTCGGCTGGTCTTGTCGAGAGGGTTTATGGCTGTTTCAGACCAACTGATCAACGTTGCAGTACCTCTTCCTGTAGCAGGCCCGTTCACGTACCGGCTACCCACTGAATTGGCTGCACGGTGCACGATTGGCTCCCGGGTCTTTGTACCGTTCCGCACAAAGATCCGGGCGGGCTTTGTGGTACCCGGTCCGCCAAACGGAGATGCGCCAAGCGAGGTCCGCGACGTGGCGGATGTACCGGAAGAGCCTCCGTATCTGAGAGCGAATTTGTGGGAGTTCATTCGCTGGGTTGCGGATTATTATCTGCTGCCGGTCGGGCTGGTGCTCAGGACCGCGCTGCCTCCCGGATCTGATCGTCGCTCCAGACCGTGGGCGCTGCTGACGTCAGAAGGTCGCCGGCCGCGGGAATGCCAAGACCCGAAACAGCTTTACTCCTTTCCCCGCAAGTTGCTGAAGTCTGGAGCTATGCTCCTGCGAGAGTTAACCAACGCGATCGGCGAAGAGCGCGTACGCGAGGCTGTCAACGCTGGGTGGGTCCGCGTTGAGGAACGGATTGCCCGGCCGAGAGCGAGCCTGTGGAAGCAAAGGCTCCCAGAGTTGCTGGAACCGGCCGGGGTACGGATCGAAGTCGCGGAAGAGCCTCCCGGCCTTACTGCAGACCAGGAGAGCGCATTCCAACGCATCGAGCAAGCAATGGAAAAGGGTGGATTCAACCCATTCCTGCTTTTCGGTGTTACTGGCTCCGGCAAGACGGAGGTGTACCTGCGCGCAATTCAGATGACCATCGCGCAGGGCAAACGCGCGCTCGTTCTCGTGCCGGAGATCGCGCTTACACCGCAACTTGTCCGAAGATTCCTCCGTCGGTTCGGAACAGGCGTCGCGCTCTTCCACAGCGGCCTGACTCCTTCCCAGCGGCTCGACGAGTGGAGACGAATTTACGCCGGGCTGGTTAACATCGTGATAGCAGCGCGCTCGGGCATCTTTGTTCCGCTCGACAACCTTGGACTCATCGTGGTGGACGAGGAGCACGACCCATCATATAAGCAGGAAGACACCTGCCCGTATAACGCTCGGGATATGGCGCTTGCACGAGCGAAACTTGAAGGTGCTTGCGTGATTCTCGGCAGCGCGACTCCTTCGTTCGAGACTTTCCTTAATGCTTCGCGCGGCCGTATCACCCGTCTGGATTTACCGTCACGCCACCACGGCGGGGCTCTGCCGTCGGTGGAGGTCGTGGATCTGAAAACAGTAAAGCAGCACGAGAAAAAGGGCGCGTTTCTTACATCTACGCTCATAAAGTCAATCGATGCCGCGCTCAACAAGCACGATCAGGTAGTGCTCTTCTTGAATCGTCGCGGGTTTGACACCTTTTCCCAGTGCCGATCCTGCGGCTACGTTTTCAGATGCCCGAATTGCGACGTGAGTCTCACCCACCACAAACGCACCCGCGATCTCCGCTGCCACATGTGCGGGTTTTCTCGGGCCGCGCCGCCGCTCTGTCCCCAATGCCGGGGAACGAACATGTTTTTTGGCGGAGCAGGTACACAAAAAGTCGAAGAGCAAGTGGCCGCGCTGTTCCCCGAGGCCCGTATTGAGCGCCTGGACCGCGACTCCACCCGCCGGCGGGAAGATCTCGAGGGAATCCTGGAGCGCTTCCGTCGGCATGAAATAGATATCCTTGCCGGGACGCAAATGATCGTCAAGGGCCACGATTTTCCCGGTATCGCGCTGGTGGGAGTTCTGTGCGGTGATTTGTCGCTCCATTTTCCCGACTTCAGGGCAGCGGAGCGGACGTTCCAGCTGATCACGCAGGTTGCGGGCCGCACCGGCAGAGAGAAGAATTCAGGCCGGGTGATCCTTCAGACGTTCGACCCCGATCACTATGCTATCAGGCACGCGGCCGCCCACGCGTACGAGGCTTTTTTTCAGAGTGAGAGCGCGCTTCGTGAGGAGCTTCTGTACCCGCCATTCGGTCATCTCATTCTCATTCGGATAGAAGGAAACAGCGAGAAACGCGTCGAAGACAAGGCCGTAGCGATCGGCCGCGCTGCGCGACAGATCAAGGGAGGCTCGCGAGAGATGACGATCCTCGGTCCCGCGCCCGCACCGAGGCGCAAGCTCGCAGGCCGTTTCCGGTGGCATGTGCTTTTCAAATCCGCCGAGCGTCGACACGTTCGCGATTTGGTCCGGAACCTGGCTGCCGACGGACACCTGAAGGGGCACGGACTCAAGATCGTGGTGGATGTGGATCCGGTGGACATGTTGTGAGGGGCCGGAAAGTTTGAAAGCGAATCGGTGAAAGACGATCATTCGCTGCCTTATAGGGTCGAATCTCAGCCCGCCCCCACAAGTCAACACGCCAATATTCCCTGAATCCGTCCCCGAACGGTTGCAATTTGCCGCGGCGGTCCTTCTTTTCAACATTGACGACGTGAGGTAAACTAGTTCATCCGTGGATGAGCTGGATGGAGGCTCAATGAGAACGAGCGGGATAATTGTTGCCACAATCGTCTGCTGCCTTGTGCTGGGGGGGTTGATCATCGGATGGTCAGTATACCAGAAGGGTGACATTCCTGAAGAATTGGGCCAAGTCAGAGACTTTACCGATGAGAATTTCGAGAAAGAAGTTGTGGAAGCTTCAAAGAATAAACCGGTACTGGTCGACTTCTACGCGGACTGGTGCCTGCCCTGCAAAATGCTCGACCCGTCTCTCAAGGAACTTGCTCAGGAGTTCAAGGGACGGGCGGTGATCGGCAAACTCAACACCGACAAGAACCTCATTGCCCGCAGATTCGGCATCCAGCGTATCCCCGCGGTCTTTATTATCCGCAACCAGGAGATCAAAGACGTGTTCTACGGGGTCGTTTCGACGGAACGCATGCGCAAGGCCCTGCGAGAGCTTGGGGCATGAACACGGACCCAATCGATGAATGACACGCTCAAAAACCTTCGGATCATCGTGCGAGGCGCCGGCGAAATGGCTACCGGCACTGCTTGGCGGCTTCATCGCTCCGGATTTACCAAGCTGCTCTTGACCGACATCGCCGCTCCTCTGGCGGTTCGCCGTCCTGTAAGCTTCTGCGAGGCCATCTGGGAGGGTAGCTGGGAGGTGGAAGGTATCCGCGCTGTGAGAATCGCCCGGCCGGAAGAAGCATTGCAGCTTTGGGACCAAGGCATCGTTCCGGTTATCGTCGATCCGGAGAATTTGTCCCGCAATGTGATTAAGCCGCACGTGATTGTGGACGCTATCCTTGCCAAAGTGAATCTCGGTACATCCATCATCGACGCGGAACTTGTTGTGGCACTCGGACCTGGTTTTTGCGCTGGCCGCGACGCACACTGCGTAGTCGAAACCAACCGAGGGCATAATCTTGGACGCCTCATCCTCGACGGAACCGCTGCACCTAACACCGGCACACCGGGCGACATCGCCGGACAGACCATCACCCGCGTCCTACGCGCGCCGCGAGACGGTGTGTTTCATGCTGAAGTGGGAATCGGAGCGCAGGTAAGACTGGGGCAAGTCGTGGGAAGCGTTTCGGATGCTCCGGTAACCGCCGGTCTTGACGGGGTGTTGCGGGGGCTTATTCGGCCGGGGATAAGCGTCACTCGCGGTCTCAAGATTGGTGATGTGGATCCCCGTGGCGACGTTTCCTATTGCTACACGATCTCAGAGAAAGCGCGCGCTATCGGCGGCGCGGTGCTCGAAGCCATAATGATGACGTTCAATAATAACCGCTGAGTGCGGCGAGGTATTGTGGCCGCGCTGGCCTCGGCACACAGCTTTAGTCCGGTGTGGGAAAACTTGATCGTCTTCGAAGAGATCGGCCCGCTTCGTTGAAATTTCAATGGAAATGCCCTTGGTCGCCTGATTATGCTCAGGTCTTGGCCTTCAGTTTAAATGGACTTCCTGCCCGGATGTTATGGGACTCATCCAGAAATTGCCGCCGGTAGAAGCGGTTGTTGATTGAATTTTTTTGCATTTTGCGGTATAGATAATCAAATGATCGAGTGAAACCCAGCTCATTGAGTTCCACAATTTTGTTGAGAGGGATGGAGTTTTGAGTAAGGGAGTTCTATCGACGGTTGTTCTCATACTTGTTGTTCTTTCTCATACTGTGATTTCCGTTTGCTTCGCCGGATCAGCCTACGCGCAGAACTCACTCACGGTCATTGCCGCAGACAAAGGTACAGGACGAGCAGTCGGTCCGCAGCGATCCGTCCCTTCCCAGCCGGCGGATTCGGCCGAAGACGAGGAATTTGTCGGACCGAGTCAGCCCGTTGGTGGTGCATCGGATCACGCGTCAGACGGTGCTGACACGGTCTTGATGCCCGACTTGAGCCAATTCACGCTGCTCTCTCGCGATCCTCTTGAACGAATCGTGCTTGAAAACATCAAGCCGCTCTACGAATCCCCTGCTCTGCCGGGTGAAGGCGTGTGGCAGTCGGCTGACTCCCCCAAAGACGCACTCGGCAGGCCTGTCATATACACGACTTTCTATCGACCCAGCCTCCAGTTTCCCAACGCGATCGTGTATATGATGGTGCTCGATATGAGCAAGCTGTTCATGCAGTACTATGTGGGATCGCAGGAACCTGGAGCGCGCTTGGCGAATTGCCAAGTGGAGCCTGGGCTCCGAACTCGGCTTGCGGCCATCACCAACGCCATGTGGATGCAGCGTCACGCAAAGGGTGCGGGCGCGATCTTCAGGGGCAAGGTGCTCTACCCGATGGTGGACGGGATGGCCACTCTCATTGTGTACAAAGACGGATCGGTGGACATTCGCGAGTGGGGACCTGATATTCCGATCAACATGGTCAGGGATGCACGGCAATTGCGGCACCTTATTGTCAAAGACGGGATGGTTGTGCGGCATGTCCTGCGCAAAGGGCGCCTTGAGGACGCCGAGATCGGGTTGGGCTTTCTATTGGGCGGTGGAGGCCGCGACTACGATGGAGACCACGCGTGGTACGTTGCGCACCGAAGTGCGTTCGGCGTACGTAAGGACGGTAACCTCATCTTCGCGATCGGACATCACATCGGCACCAAAGACCTAGCTAAAGCGCTCGTGCTGGGAGGCTGTATACGCGGGCTCCACGCAGACGCAAACCCCGCAAACATCGTGGGCAACCTGTACATGCGCGATTCCAACGGCAATCTTCTCCGAAAAGTGAAGCTTTCTCCCGAGCAATCCAAATACGCGCTGGAGCGGTACGAGGGCGGTTACTCGAAGGATTTCTTCGGGTTCTTCTTCCGGTCTGCAGGTGAAGATAGGGGCCGCGCATTAACCAAGTGCTCGACTCCCGAACGCACCCACCGCTGACGGTTGTCATGAAAGGCATCAACGTGCGCTGCGTCCGCCGCCGTTCCCCGGCGTTTATCAGTACGGCTTTTGCCGTGTTTCTGGCGTTCACCGCCGGGGCGGCGTGGATCGGTTCCGCGGAAGCGCAAGACATTGTATTCGCGGCAAATGATGATGCAGACGCGCTCGTTCGGGCGGGTATTGCCAAAGCCAACGAAGGACGGCCGGACGAGGCCCTGGATCTGTTCACTCGGAGCATCCAGCTTCGTCCGCGCAACCCCGCTGCCTATTACAATCGCGGTAAGGTATATCTTATTCAGAGACAATTGGATCTCGCGGTCCAAGACCTGGATCGCGCGCTCAAGTTGGACGCGAAACTCGCGGGTGCATACGAAGCAAGAGGAGCAGCGTACAAACTGCGAGGGGATTTCGTTCGTGCGGTTAAGGATCTCTCAAGCGCAATCAGGATCCAACCGACCAATACAACCGCTCTCATGCATCGCGCGGCGATCTTCTTCGACGCGGGGGAACCGGACAGGGCACTGGAAGATCTGACTCAGGTTCTCCAAGTGAATCCGAACATGGTTAAAGCGCTGGGCAACCGGGCAGCCATTTATGAGCAACTGGGCCGGCTCGACGAGGCTGTGGAGGACCTCACGCACATCCTTGTCCTGGATACGCACAACGTCCCGGCCATGATGCACCTGGGCACAATTTTCGCCAAGCGCGGCGACCCGAAGAAGGCGGGACGCTGGTTCAGGATGGCGCTCACCCTGGAACCGGAGAAAGCGGTGCGTG
>JAIWNO010000190.1 GCA_020216785.1 Desulfomonile sp. | reverse complement strand
CGAGTTGCGCGGCTTGCCTCGCCGGCAGAAGGCCCCGTCTCCGACGCGCGGATCAGGGAGGGGGACGCTGTCCGGGCGGGACAGAAGCTCCTGAGCATTGGGCGCAAGAGGGCCACTGAAGCCATGCTGGCTTCTGCCGAACAGGACTTGAAGACCGAGACGGACGAATTGGGTAGGATTGAGAAGCTAGTGGAAAGCGGCGCGATCCCCAAGGACCAACTGCAGTTGGCCAAGGCCAAACATGCACGTATGGTTGCCCAACTGGAGAAAATGAAAGAGAGTTCCGCTGACTACGATATTGAAGCCCCGTGGGACGGAATCATATCAAGAGTCCTGGTAGCTGACGGGAACTACGTGGCAGCACGTACTGTGCTGCTGGAGATGTTTGATCCGGACTCTCTTGTGGTCCGTACAGCCATACCGGAGGTGCAGAGTCAAGAGATCGTTCCCGGTATGGAAGTGGTGGTGAAGCTCGACGCATACAATGGGAAAAGCTTCCGAGGCAAGGTTGCTCGGGTTTATCCGGAATTGGACAGGCGCATGCGCACGCGCACCGGTGAAATCGAGCTGATGGACGAGACGAAGCTCGTCCCGGGGATGTTTGCCAGACTCAGCCTGAAACTCAGAGCCGAGCAGGACGCAGTTGTCGTTCCCTCCGAGGCTGTCATTGTCACCCCAAAGGGAGTACGCGTAGCTTATGTGATCGAAGACAACAAGGCCGTGCAGCGCAAAGTTAGTACCGGCATTGAGAGTGCCGGCAGGGTGCAGATCGTCTCCGGCGTCCAACCGGGCGAGCAGGTCGTGATTGCGGGCAATGAGAAGCTGAAAGACGGGCTGGAGGTTCGCTTACAGGGCAATCAGAATCCGGGATCGGAAAAGCCGAAAGCAAAGGGTGACGTTGCCAAGGGAGGCTCGGGCGCATGAGAATCACCGAGTCATCGGTTACCCGACGGATTGCCACCAGCGTCATCGTCATCGCCCTTGTGGTTCTTGGCGCGTACGGGCTCTGGAAGCTCCCTGTCAATTTTCTTCCCGACGTTACATATCCGCTGGTGAGGGTGCACATCTATTGGCCGGGGGCCACACCGGAGGAAATCGATAAGAACCTGGCCGATCCTATCGAGCGCCAATTGGCGAGTGTCGAAGGCCTCGACTATCTCGAATCGTCAGCTATCGAAGGTATGTACACCGCCCTGGTGAATTTCCAGTACGGTGTTGACGTAAACGTAGCCTATCAGGATGCACTTGCGGCGATGGCCAGGGCGGCTCGCAACCTGCCCAAAGATATCGAACCACCCATCGTCATAAAGGCGGATCCTTCGCAGCTTCCTGTTGTACAGCTTACGGTAAGCTCGGATCAGTGGGACTTGGTCAAACTGCGGACCTGGACCGAGGACTGGCTGCAGGACCGACTCTTGGCTGTTCCAGGTGTTGCCGGAACCGAGATTGTCGGCGGTCTCAAGCGCGAGATCCGCGTACATCTCGATCCGAATGCGTTGGAAAAGTACAAATTGTCCCTTGCCGGGGTAGTGAAACGGCTGAAGGACGAAAACGTTGAACAGTTCGGTGGCCGGGTGACGACCGGCCCCCGAGAGTTCATCGCTCGCACCCTGGGCGAATTCGGTTCCTTACACCAAATCCAGCAAGTAATCCTCGGTCGCAAGGATGAGGGCAAGGTTCACATCGCGGATGTGGCGCGCGTAGAGGACTCACACGAGGAAGTCCGGGTGATCACCCGTCTGGGTAGCAAGCCGTGCGTTAAGTTGAGCGTGCTCAAACAAGCCGATGCGAACACCGTTGAAGTGGCCAAGGCGGTAAACAAGAGAATTCAGGAACTTCAAGCAGCGCTGCCTGCCGGTATTCAGCTCGGTATGGTGGAGAATCAAGCCGAGTACATCGAGGCTGCGCTGGCGGGCGTGCGGAACGCGGCAATTGAGGGGGCCATACTTGTAATTCTTATTGTGTACGTCTTCCTGGGAAGCTGGCGTCAAGCCTTCGTCATGGCTCTCGCTCTGCCGATCACCATGATCCTCAACTTCGGGCTCATGAAGGTCGCCGGTTTTTCGCTCAACATTTTTTCTCTCGGAGGACTCGTCGTTGCGATCAGTGTCGTTCTTGACAACTCCATTGTCGTCATCGAGAACATCACCCGCTTGAAACACGAGACCCCGAGCGAGCTCGCGGGAACCATTGCCGTAAAGGCCACGGCAGAAGTCGGACCTGCCATCATAGCAGCAACTCTTTCCTTCCTTGCCATCTTTGTTCCCTTTCTCCTGGTCCCCGGGTTGGTTAGTCTCCTTTTTCGTGAGCTTATCCTCGTCATCGCCGGGGTGGTGACCATCAGCCTTCTTACTGCGATTACTTTGGCCCCGATGCTCACCGCAATCCTACTCGGGGACAAGTCGGCACATGGAGAAGATACCCTCTTCCAGCGGTTCTTTTCACAAGTTACCGAAGGATATGGTGTGATCTTGAGCGGCTTGTTGCGAGGTAGATGGATCGCTGTAGGGGTCTCAGCGCTCGTGCTCGTCGGACTGGCAGTCGTCCTTCCGAAAGTCGGGACGGAGTTTCTCCCGCGAATGGATGACGGCCGCGTGATGATCAAGGTGAGGCTACCGACTGGCGCATCCGTACATGAAACCGACAAGACGCTTCGGAGAATCGAGGCGCTGATCGCGAACGATCCGCTCATTGATTCGTATTTCACGCTGGTCGGAGGCAAGGTCTGGGGCCTGTACACGTACCAGATTGCCAACGAGGGTGAAATCGATATTCAGTTGATCCCACGGCACAAGCGAAAACTCAGCACGAAACAATATGTGGAAAGAATCCGCCCTTCCGTAGCCAAGATCGGAATTCCGGGCGGCATGGCCATGGTCATGCCGATGCCGGTCAAGGGTATCCGCAAACTGGGCGACGCAGATATCGAAGTCAAGATCAAAGGCCAAGAGATCGAGAAGTTGTTCGAGCTTGCTCAAGGCACCGCGGGTGCGATGAACAAGTTGGCCCATTTTGTCAACGTGTACGTTTCCTTGGACATGACCAAGCCTGAGTATCAGATCCTTGTGGATCGAAAACTGTCCGCGGAGCTCGGCGTATCCATCGCAGACGTTGCAAATACTTCCCGCTCACTTCTTCAGGGCGCAGTGGCAACCCGTTACCGCGACGGAGATCGGTATTACAACATTCGGGTCGTCATCCCCGAACGGGAGATCAAATCGAAGCAGGATGTGGAAAATCTCATCCTGGAATGCTCACAGGGCGGATACTTACGAGTGCGGGACCTTGCCGAAGTACGCCAGGCGGTCGGTCCCGTGGAAATCGTCCGGGAAGACCAGGTCAAGGCCGTTATCGTGCGAGGTGACGCAGCGGGCGTAACAGTCGGTGAAGCTTTGGCCGAACTGAAGGATGCTATTCAGAAGATGGAACGGCCTGTCGGATACGAGTTCACGTTCGGAGGCCAGGCGCTCATGATGGCGGAAATGAAGCAGACCATAATGCTCATCCTCGCGTTTGCCCTGTTCTTTGCATTCGTGGTTCTTGCGGTGCAGTTCAACAGCCTGAAGCTTCCGATTCTCATCCTCGGATGTGTCCCCTTTTGCCAGGCCGGTCTGTTGTACGGGCTCTATCTCACGGGGCTTCCTCTGGGGGCTACCGTGGTGATTGGAGCGCTCGTCGTGGTTGCGGCGACTGTAAATGAGGGCGTTCTGCTCATGACGTTCGCGGAGGACTTGCGCGTGCGGAATCGCTGGTCCGCTGTTGAGACGGTCGTCGCCGCTGCCAAGATCAGGCTTCGTCCGCGCCTCATGACGACGATTCCCATCATCATGGGCTTGATCCCCTTGGCGCTGAACATCGAAGAGGGAGGGGACATGCTCCAGCCTATGGCAGTTGGCGCCATCGGCGGACTTGTCATGCTGGTGCCTGTGGCCCTGTTTCTCATGCCGTGCTTTTACGTGATCGTTACCAGAGAAACAACGATATCCGATGGTTATGTAGAAACAGGATAAAAAGCTTGACAGAGGTGCGGAACCTCCGTAGTATTTTCCGAAACGGTGAAATATTTTTTTCAAGTGGCGAAAAAAATCTTGACAGAGGGATCAGTCAATTTTATTATTTTATCAATTAGCGAAGTTGAGGGTGAACATGCCGGTAACCGAAGATGAGAGACTGCGATTAAAGGCTGAGGTTTTCAAGGCCATGGGCCACCCCCTCCGTCTCGGCGTTCTCGAGTTTCTGCGAGATGGAGAGAAGTGCGTTTGTGAGATCGTGGAGCACACCGGGACCGGGATTTCCAACGTCTCCAAGCATCTGTCCGTGCTCAAGAAGGCCGGCATCGTCAACGATCGCCGAGAGGGCCTGAAGATCATGTACAGTCTGACCATGCCGTGCGCTCTGGATTTCGCCCGATGCGTGGAAGGTGTCGTGATCAAGCGGCTTGATGACCAACGCTCCGCGATGGTCGCCTGACTCCAGCCGGACAAGGGAGCGGGAACGAAGCCAGGGAAGGTGAACGGTTTTTTGCATTTAGTTGAGGTTTTGAGAAACCAGTGAAATGACCCCAAAGAAAAACAGCGACTGAGCATGAAGGCAGAAGTGTTCAAGGCCATGGGACAGTCAACAAGGCTGGGGATCATCGAGATCCTTCAAGCTGGCGAAATGCAGGTGAGCCAAATCGCCGCTCACCTTCGGACCGACGCGTCAAATGTGTCGAAGCACCTTTCGCTGTTGCGCAAGTATGGGATCGTGGCTGACCGGAAGGCGGGAATCAATATCTTCTACCGAACAACCATTCCCGAGCTTATGAAATTCCTGGGATGCGTTGACCGCGCAGTGCTTCAGAGAATCGGCAATCAGTCAGCGGCGAATCCGGTATCATCGAGGGTGAGCGGGACGAGTTGTTCGTGAGGGATGAGACGGTACGAAGGTAGCTGAAATCTCGAATATACCCCTTGACCGCGCGTCCTCCTGGACTGTGGTTCAGAGTCTTGGGAGCAGAGGAATGAATAAAGAAAAGGATTTGGTGGATAAGAAATCTCACACTGTTCAGCAGTTAGAAATGGAAGTTCAGCCCGAAGAGACTGCAAATAGTCTCCCCATCTTGGACGACTCACTTCTCGAGAAAGTAAGGTACCTATTCTCTGGTACGGTGTTGCTCGCGGCATGGTGGCTCGTCTACGAGAATCTGTTGGGCTTCTCGCGATTCGTAACGTACCATATGCTGCCGCTCCATGAAGGCACGCACCTGGGAGCCACGACAGAATTCTTCATCTATGAAGTGCCGAAGGTCTTGTTACTCCTCACCCTTATCGTGTTCTTCGTGGGGATAATTCGGTCTTTCTTTACGCCCGAGCGGACGCGCAGAATACTTGCGGGCAGTCGCGAATCAATTGGCCATGTGCTTGCAGGACTCCTTGGAGTCGTGACGCCTTTCTGTAGCTGTTCCGCAGTACCGCTTTTCATGGGGTTTCTTACCGCCGGGGTACCGTTGGGAGTCACTTTTTCGTTTCTTGTAACTGCTCCCATGGTGAATGAGGTCGCCCTCGTGTTGCTCTTCGGGTTGTTTGGCTGGAAGGTGGCAACCCTGTACATGGTCACTGGTCTTTTTGTTGCCCTTACCACAGGAGTCATAATCGGGCGCCTGAGGATGGAAAGACACTTGGAAGATTGGGTTTTGGAGTTGACTGCCGACAAGCCGGCGACTGCACAACTTGAAATTGAAGAAGAACGTGTGAGTTGGGAGGAGAGGGTTCGTTTCGGTATCGATGCCGTAAAAGACATTGTGCTGAAAGTTTGGCCGTATGTGACCATCGGCATAGCTGTTGGCGCAGGAATTCACGGCTATGTGCCGGAGAATTTCCTTGCCGGGGTAATGGGCAAGGACGCATGGTGGGCCGTGCCTGTCGCGGTGTTGATCGGCGTCCCTATGTACAGCAACGCGGCCGGGATCATCCCCGTGGTGCAAGCCTTGCTTTCCAAGGGAGCTGCTTTTGGTACGGTGCTGGCTTTCATGATGGCCGTCATCGCGATCTCTACACCGGAGGCCATTATTCTGCGAAAGGTGCTGAAGCTCCGCTTGATTGCAGTTTTTATCGGGGTCGTCACTGTAGGCATTATCGCCGTAGGTTATCTGTTCAACATTGTGCTTTAGAAAAACGAATCCTACATCGGGTACTTGGAGAGGAAATCATGGCACCAGAAAAGGAACTTGCTGTCGCTGAAACTCAGGTGCTTGAGGAGGCTGTTACGGCACCGTCACGCGCGATCTGGGAAGTCTTAGGAGAAAGCCGGCTCGCTACCTATTGGCAGGAGGAGTGGAAGCCCCTGGCATTGATAGCGGCGGTGTTCCTCGTCTGCTATTACATGCCTGTGGGCAACGTCCGCTTCGACAATGCGGTGATGGAATCGCTGCACCTAGTGAAGTGGTACGCACAGGAACACGTGCTTCTTTGCCTTGTTCCCGCATTCTTTATCGCCGGGGCTATTGGAGTATTCGTCAGCCAAGAGAGCGTCATGAAGTACCTTGGACCGACAGCGTCCAAGTGGATCGCTTATCCGGTCGCTTCAGTTTCGGGAACCGTGCTCGCTGTCTGCTCCTGCACGATCCTGCCGCTTTTTGCAGGCATTTGGCAGCGCGGGGCCGGCTTGGGTCCCGCATCGGCGTTCCTCTATTCGGGACCGGCGATCAACGTTCTGGCGATCATTCTGTCGGCTCGTATCCTGGGGCTGGATATCGGCATTGCCCGGGCTGTGGGAGCAGTAAGCTTCAGTGTAATTATCGGTCTTTTGATGCACTTCATATTCCGTAAGGAAGAGGAAGCCCGCACTGAGGCCACCTTGGCCGCAATGGAAAAGATGGACCTCGATGGGCGCCCGCTGTGGCAGACCGCCGTGTACTTCGCTCTCATGGTGGGGATACTGGTATTTGCCAACTGGGGCAAACCCGACATCGAGACCGGCTTGTGGTACAGCATCTATTCCTCGAAGTGGATCGTTGCGGGATTCCTCTCAATAGCATTTGCAGCCGTCCTGGTTCTCTGGTTTGAGATTCCTCTATGGAAAATGGCGGTTTCCGCGGTGGTAGTCGCTATCGTCACTTGGCTCTTCCCTCATGATCCGCTGGTTCCTTTTACCGTAGGGGTCATCGCTCTTTCGGTCATGGCCACCACATCGGAGGGAGAGACCCAGGACTGGTTCAATGAATCATGGGGATTCGCCAAACAAATTATGCCATTGCTCCTTATCGGCGTGTTCGTGGCCGGTCTGCTCCTCGGCCGCCCGGAAAAGGAAGGTCTAATCCCGAATGCGTGGATTGCCTGGGCGTTGGGCGGTAATTCGATTGGAGCAAATGCGCTGGCATCGATCGCAGGCGCGTTCATGTACTTCGCAACTCTCACTGAGGTGCCGATCGTGCAGGGCCTCATCGGGAGCGGAATGGGCAAAGGACCTGCTCTGAGTTTGCTTTTGGCGGGTCCTGCTTTGTCATTGCCGAGTATGCTCGTCCTCAACAGTGTCATGGGGTTCAAGAAGACCGTGGTTTTTATAATCCTGGTGTGCGTACTCTCGACTATAGCAGGTATGATATTTGGAGCAATTGTTGATTAGACGATTGCAGACAAGACAACAAAGGAATCAACAGGTTATTACCGATGTTTCAATGCAAAAAAGGACAAAAACACGGAGGACTCAATGAAAGTCGAGATTTTAGGTGTGGGATGCGCCAAATGTCACAAGTTGTTCGACCTGGTAAACGATATTGTGAAAAAGAACGGCATTGATGCCGAGGTACACAAGGTGGAGGACATCAAGGTTTTTTCTCAATACAATGTTTTCATGACGCCGGCCTTGGTCGTCAACGGCGAGGTCAAAGTGGCGGGCAAGGTGCCCAAGGAATCGGAAATTCTGAAATGGCTTTCTTCCTAAATGACCCATACAACACGGGCAGTGAGCAAGTAAAGACTTGACTGCGGTGAATTCCGGTGATAGAGATGCCTTGAAGAAACGGGATGATGTTGCGGCTCGTCGAACGTAAAAACCGTTCAGTCGCTGTCGTTCTTGGATAGATGCATGAAACGGGGACAACGATAAGAAGGCCGCAAATCTTCCCTGTATGAGTTGGATTATGAAAAACATCGCCGCATACAAGAAATGGACAGTGCTCCTGCTGATTGTGGTGATGAGTTTTGACATCTTCACCGGTTTGCGGCCTCTGTGTGCGAGTGGGCTTGCTCCCCTTTTCCGCTCGGTTGGAATCGACCGTCCTCCTGCAATTACAACTGTGGGCGATGACAACGGGCAGGCCTCCGGGAGTGCTTTGGCGGGTGCTGAGGGCCGAGGCGGGACCTCGGAATGCTGCAAGAAACAGTCCAAGTGTTCGACTATTCCACGCTCTGCCATTACCTCGAATCCGGCTCAGCGACTCAACGAGGCACAACGCCACGCTCAATACGTTTCCTGCGATTCTCTCTTTAATCAGGCGCCGGACTACCGGCTTATCGCAAGGGGAGATACTGCATTGCTTGAATTGGCGTGCCGTGCTCTTTCTTGCTCTTCACCTCCACTTGATCTCACCTGCGCTCTCTTGATCTGACTCCCCCTCTGCAACCTTGTCTGATTTCTTTTGACCCGACCAGAGGTTAATCGCGTCGAGTTACGTACCGGGTTGTCGAAGCACTCACTCGGGTCGAATTGAGTAAATGCTTCTGGTTTGCTCATGCGGCCGGAGAAACACTCCATGATCAAACGTGGTCACGGAATGTGCACGGGTTTGATCTCAGAGAGACTGTGGATGAAAACCAAGGGAGTTGTGATCAACATGAAACGTAAGATCATGTTGCTTATGCGACGATTGAGAAGTTCGATCGCAGTGGTGTTAGCGATCCTGGCGCTGTGCCTGACAACATTATCGCCGGCGTGGGCCGTTGAGGACGGAGCCTACCCGAATCCTGATTTTCTCGTAACAACCAAATGGCTGGCTGAACACCTGAACGATCCAAATGTCAAGATAATCGATCGCCAAGATGTTTTCCCAGGCGAAAATATTTACGCTGAAGGACACATACCGAATTCTATTCGCATGACCACCGACGCGATCAAGGGAATGAGGCTCGGTGTTCAGGAGATGCTGGTGGTCAAAGATCTGATTCGGTTTCTCGAAGAGAACGGTATTTTGCCCGAGCATCGCGTTGTGTTTGTCAGTAGGAGCGACAGATTTCCGGCAGCTACCAGAGCTCTTTGGGCCATGGAGCTTCTTGGACATAAGAAGGTGTCCGTCCTCGACGGTGGAATTGATAAGTGGAAAGCCGAAAAACGGCCTATGACTTCAGAAGTGCCTCGTTGCGAGAAGACCTCTTATAAGGTCAATCTGAAGCGTGATCTCTTGATGACCGGGGATGAGCTGGCCGGGTACGTGGGAGGCTTTAAGGAACTCGGTATTGTGCCTGTGGATTGCAGGCGGCCGGAGGAATACTCCGGTACGAAGATGAGCCGCGCCTCTGCAAAGATGGGACGGATTCCTGGATCGGTGAACATATTTTTTGAAAATATCCTCACGGGGCAGGACTATAAAGAGTTCAAATCCGCGCACGAAATTAAGAAATTATTCGATTCACAGGGGGTTACTCCGGAAAAAAATGCGGTTTTCTCTTGCGTAAGCGGCTGTTTCGGGACTGTGGCTTATGTGGCGGCCCGCTTGCTGGGCTTTTCCAAGGCTTCGGTTTATGATGGCGGATGGATCGAATGGAGTCAGAAGGATTACCCGGTCGAGGGCGGCGGTTTGTTCGAAAAGACCGAGAGGGCGTCAACCTCTCCTGCCAAGGCTCGTCCACCGGCACCGCGACCCTCTCCGCCAGGGCAGGGCTGCTAAAGAAACGAAAACATGTGAATCCGAAGGTCGAAACATTCGACTCAGCGATACAACGCAAGGAGATTTGCATAATGAAAAAACTGTGTCTCGTCGTAATGTTGGGCCTCGTTGTGGCTCCAATGGCAGTTCCTTCAA